>NZ_JBALNY010000154.1:0-508 GCF_036962145.1 Bacillus sp. JJ1764
GTAACAGATGCAGATGTGGTGATAAAAGGAACAGCAGAAAAAGGCTCCACAGTAATAGCAAAAGTAAATGGCAAGGATATAGGGAAAGCGACGGCAGATCCAGATGGCATATTTATAATTAACATCATGAAGCAAACTGCTGAATCCGTTATTATCATAACAGCAACAGATGCAGCTGGTAACACAAGTGAGAAATCAGAAGTAACGGTTAAAGATGTAACGGCCCCAGCAGCACCGGTAGTTAATCCAGTAACAGATGCAGATGTAGTGATAAAAGGAACAGCAGAAAAAGGCTCCACAGTAATAGCAAAAGTAAATGGCAAGGATATAGGAATGGCAACAGCGAACAGATATGGCCAGTTCTCTATAATTATTAAAAAACTAACAGCTGGTACTGTAGTGGTTGTTGTAGCATCAGATCGAGCAGGCAATGTTAGCAAAGCAGCATCCGTAAGGGTAAAAGATGCGACAGCCCCATTAGCACCAGTAATAAATCCAGTAACAGATG
>NZ_JBALNY010000154.1:742-33359 GCF_036962145.1 Bacillus sp. JJ1764
TAAAAGGAACAGCAGAAAAAGGCTCCACAGTAGTAGCAAAAGTAAATGGCAAGGACATAGGAAGGGCAACAGCGAACAGATATGGCCAGTTCTCTATTATTATTAAAAAACAAAAAGCTGGTACTGTAGTGGTTGTTGTAGCATCAGATCGAGCAGGCAATGTTAGCAAAGCAGCATCCATAAGGGTAAAAGATGCGACAGCCCCATTAGCTCCATCTGTGAATAAAGTTAGAATATCTGATAAAGTGATTACAGGAAAAGCGGAAGTTGATTCTATAGTAATCGCAAAAGTTAACGGCCGGGAAATTGGCCGGGCAAAAGTCAATGCAAAAGGACAATTTGCAATCAGCATTGCTAAACAAAATGCAAATACCAAGATTTCCGTTACTGCTACCGACGCGTCAGGCAATCAAAGCCGTGCAACAGTGGTAATAGTAACTAAGACACCAGTTAAACCGGGAAAAGAAGTAAAATCGAGTAATTTCTGGCTGAAGTTTGAAAATTGGTATTAGGTCTTAACAGCCAAAAAAAGCTCCTCTCTTAGTGAAGAGAGGAGTTTTTTTTCTGGGGCTTGATGTGAGTGACAAGACCATCAAGGTCAGTAATATAAAATTGAGTATCCGGCGTTTTCTTTAAATACTTATCTTGAAGCAGTTGATAGTAATTAACTCTCCGGTGGGGGTCATATTGTAGCATCGGGTATTCTCTATTTTCCTTTACATATTGATCGACTGCCTTTTGAACCATATCCATTTCAGCAGGGATATGTTTTTCATCTTCTTCGAATAAATCATATGTTTCCTTGGACATGTAGAAGTTTTTAGCAGG
This sequence comes from Bacillus sp. JJ1764, assembly GCF_036962145.1. Classification (NCBI taxonomy): domain Bacteria; kingdom Bacillati; phylum Bacillota; class Bacilli; order Caryophanales; family Bacillaceae; genus Bacillus; species Bacillus sp. JJ1764. The sequence continues at coordinate 1,571 of NZ_JBALNY010000154.1, forward strand.
TATGCCGCCCAAAATGTGGACGATCTGCGTGAAATCAATGCTATTATCCTCTTGAACAAGAATGGTCCGATAGACACCTTTAGGTAATTTATCAGAGAATTGCCGTACAGCCTTCCGAACATCATCAATATCCACATCAATAATTGGATGGTTAGGTTCCAGTGTGTTTTCGTTTTCTATTTGCATTTGCTCATTTTCCTTTTTTTGTTTTGATGGTAAAATAAAGTATTTTTGAATTAAGAAAAAAACAGTAACTCCACCTAAAATGATTCCTAAAAATGTCCCGATTATTGTACAGGTTGGATAGAGGGAAGATCTTTCATCCAGGAAACTACCTAATTTATAACCCCCAAATACACAAAGGGCAATAGAAATTCCGAAAACCATATTTAACGAGAGGGTTTTCATGAGAAAAGCCGAAAATTCATTCCAATGTGTATCATCCCTAGTTTTTTCTTTTTCAATAAATTTCATAACCTCTTTTTCCATCTCTACAGAAAGCGGATTTTCTGCAAAATAATGATCAAGATATTCTTTATCAGTTTTGTTTTCATTTTTTAATAGGCAGGCCGTTTTCTCTTCAGATCCTTTTGAGTAATGAACATAAATCCATTTTCCCTCAAACCCTAATTCCAGATTCTCTGTAATCCTACCCAGATTTTTTGTGAATTTGTGTTTCATAATTATGCCCCCTTCATTTTTTCAGAAGGTGTAAAGGACAGTGGTTGGGAGTGATATGCTTCTTCTTTTGCCTCTTTTAGGATGCACTTAGCCTCTTCCTTTGCAGAATGCAAGATTAATTTTGCTTCTTTTTCACTGAGTTTCCTTATTTCCCATGCTTCTAATTTTGCAGATTTAAGGATTTCTTCGCTCGCTTCAAGATTTATTATTGCTTCTTTTTTATATTGTTCTGTCAGTGACAGTTGATGTTCGATATGCTGCTTCCGTTTTTCGAGAACTCCGACCATTTTTTTAAATACCAGTTTCTTTAAAATAAAGACAAGAACGGTAAACAGGGACGCTTGATATAGCATGGTACCTAATGAAACTGGTAAACCAAATAACGTAAGGTCGCCCAATGTAACCAGCTCCTTTCTATTCGTCAATCGTTAAACGGTGTCCAATATACACCATGGTGAGGGTTACAAAAATGTACGCTTGAATAGCTCCAATGAAAATGCAAAATGCCTGCCAGATTATCATTGGTATTGCTGCAAGAAAGGCCAAGACAAATCCGTGGGTTACTGCTCCGGCTAATAATGTTAACATGATTTCTCCGGCATAAATATTTCCAAACAATCGCAGTCCTAAGGTAAGTGTTGTTGATAATTGTTCCACGGCATTTATAGGGAAGAGAAATGTAAAGGGTTTAAAGAAGCTTAGGAAAAAATGCTTAAATCCATGCATTCGGATATCAATGAAATGGGTGTAGGCAATGATCATGATGGCTAACGTCATAGTAACGTGCGCATCTGCTGTTGGGGATTTCCACCAAGCTACGGAATGTTCTTCTGTGATTACAACGGAGAAAGGTACTCCCATGAGGTTAGCAATAAACAAATACATTAAGAGGGAAACGCCAGTCGATAATATAAATAGATTTGAGGATGTCCCCATTGTCGTATTCATAATTCCTTTAACAAACTCAATAACCCATTCCATAAAATTTTGCCATTTTTTCGGTACGTTGACCGATGGGTTCCGGGTGAATAAATAGGCAATAAGGAAAACAAAGATAGCGGCAACGGTACTGGTAAATATTATGGATAGGTCAAAGGTTAAGTTAAATATTTCCACCTGTGGTCTTTCATGTCCCATGATGTCCACCCCCTTTCGTCAATAAGGTTTGGAAATCAAAGTTGAAAACCAAAAGATGTTACATTAGTCCTACCTTTATTATATACTAAAATTTTACTATTGTAACATAATCTGCGATTTATTGAAAATTTTCTGAAAATAAAACATAATCATTGTTTAAAGTATAATCCATTTTAATAACTTAGGAAACATTAAATTGATGAGGAGATTAGAAAGAAAATAGAAAAAGGGATCCCTTTCGGGTGGTTCCCTTGTTTAAAGATCATCTCACATAGGTTCTAAAGCAGGAAATAATTTAAGTATTTGTTCATATTTTGTGTGAAGAAAATCATTACCTTTTTCAATTATTTACGTTTTAATATTAGTAAATAAAAAAAATAGAGGGGAAGATATGAACAAAGATTGGACTAAAGATTTGGAACATGATGAGTATGAATATGATATTGATTTAATTATAAAAGATGCCATTTCAGCAGTGGAGGAAACAAAGGAGGGCTGCTTTGTCAATTTAGTAACTTCTTCGACATTCGGAAATCCAGTCGATTATCTTCAGCCATTAATTGTAAAATTGTTCCCAAATCAGGTGAGTATAAAATTCATTGATCAATGTGGCTGTGGTGGTTATGTATTGAGGGTTTGGAAAACTGATTGACCAAAAACACTTTTTTCGGTCAAGTGTTACTGTTTTTGTAACATCTTTATAGTGGAAATGATGCTATGATTATGTCATTAGAAAGGAGTTTTTGATGATGGAAAAGGCATTTGAAAAGTTAACAGAAAATGTAAATGATATAAAATCTTTAATTCATACTTTTAATGAAACTCTTGAAAATATAGAAAAAAGATTATCTCGTTTAGAAAAAGTAGATAGCATTGAGCACAGGGTGGCCGTAAACCAAATTGATCTTTCCGACATTAAAGAAGCACTTGAACGGATCGAGGGTGCCCAAAATGGCGAAATTCTCCAAATTAACCGCCGATTGGATACCCATCTGGTAAAAATCGCGAAAGCAGAAGAAGAAATCTTAATGCTGAAAACAAGATAAAGGATACCAAAGCTGCAGCTTTCATTGCGGCTTTTTATTTTTAGAATGATTTTTTCATCCAATAAAAAGGAGCCAGGATCGAACAAAATCCTGGCTTATGATATTAATGTGACCGCTTACAATTTTAATAATGATTTGACGCCTTGATATAGAACGGCAAATGCAAATACTAAGATGGCTAGAGAGCCTACGATATGAAAGAATGATGACAGTCCTGATAGGAATGAAATGGCTGGCATTTTAATTAGTGCAAAACCAGCTAAGATACAAGCTAAATATAAAATGGATACTTGTTGCATTTACAACCCCTCCTTTAATATAGAATATGAACTTACCAAAAAAAGGAATAGTCATTTGTCCTGATAAAGGGGCAAAAAAAAACAAACCTAAAAATTAGGTTTGTCTTGACAGAACGCCGGGATTTGAAACCGCCATGTGTTGAACGGTATCGCTCCCATCATGTTCTAATTTCATAACCTCGATATATTTAATATGGTGTTCTTCCATTTCAAGAATCTTGAAGGAGTAGGAATCATGGACGATGATATCGCCTTCTTTGGCCTCGTAATTTTCAGTCAGAATCCAGCCGCCGATTGTGTCCACATCCTCATCATCAATTTCAACCCCAAGTAAGTCATTTACTTCACTTACTAAAACTTTGGAATCAATAATGAAATGATTTTCCTTTATTTTTCTAATTTCTGATATCTCATCCATATCGAATTCGTCGCGAATTTCACCAACGATTTCTTCTAGAATATCTTCAACAGTCACAAGTCCTGAAGTACCGCCATATTCATCCATTAACACGGCCATATGCATTTGTTCTTTTTGCATTTTAACCAGTAAATCATGAATTGGAATCGTCTCAATTACTCTAATGATTGGGCGAATATAATTTTCCAAAGTCTTAGCTGTTAACTTTTCATTACCAATCATGTCTGTCATAATTTCTTTAATATTTACCAAACCGATAATATGGTCTTTATCACCATCAATGATAGGATAACGGGTGAATTTTTCTTCACGAATAACCTTTAAGAACGATTCAATTGTATCGTCTTTAGATAATGAGACAATCTCGGTTCGTGGAACCATGATCTCCTTGGCAATTCTGTCATCAAAATCAAAGATTTTATTTACATACTTAAACTCTGATTGGTTAATTTCACCACTTTTATAGCTTTCTGATAGGATAATACGAAGTTCCTCTTCAGTATGAGCAATTTCATTTTCAGAGACTGGCTTTAAACCGAAAAGACGTGATACCAAACGTGCCGATCCGTTAAGAACCCAGATAAAAGGGTACATCACCTTATAAAAAATAATCAGTGGACGGGACACGTTTAAGGTGATCCATTCAGCCTTTTGAATTGCTAATGTTTTCGGAGCTAACTCCCCTACAACCACGTGTAAAAAGGTGATCGTGGCAAAAGCAATCGCAATGGATAAAACCCGAGTAGCACTTTCAGGAATGTGTAAAGCAAGGAATAAAGGACCAAGTAAATGCTCAATGGTTGATTCGCCAATCCAACCTAAGCCTAGAGCAGTAATGGTTATTCCAAGCTGACAGGCTGACAGGTATTCATCTAAATTTGAAATCACTTTTTTTGCTGTAACGGCCTTCGGATTACCTTCTTCCATTAACTGATCGATTCTTGAACCTCTAATCTTGACAATCGCAAATTCTGAAGTTACAAAAAACGCAGTTAATGCTATTAAAATGGCTATCAAAACCAAGTTAAATATGTCCAAATAAGTTCCTTAGCTCGTTTTAAGACGAGTAAGGTGTCACCTCCCGGTATTTTAAAAAATTAAGTTGTAACCTTCATAAGAGAACTTTTCAAGAGATTTCTAAGCAGGCTTAAATTGCTGGTTAAGTTTTCTTTCTGCTGCTCATCTAAATCCTCTAAAATAGGTATTAAATCAAATAAATCACTTTGAAGCTGCTTCATTTGCTGGTTGAGAGAACAAACATGCTTATCAACCTCTGAAGCTTGGAAACTTTTTGTTTTACGTATTTCTAGCTTTCTCTTAATCTCGTCTAACGGATAATGCAGGCTTTTGCATTCCTCAATAAACTTTAAGTCCTGGATCGATTCGTCGGAATAGATGCGGTAATTGGATTTGGAACGTTCTGCCTTTAAAAGTCCGAGAGACGTATAGTAGTCAATGGTTCTTTTTGAAACCATTGCCCGTTCTGCTAGTTCGCCAATTCGATAGACAGCCCCATTTTACCACCTCAATATTTTATAAATTAACCTTTATTATAATAAATAAGAACTGTACAGTCAAACGTTCTGGTTTATATAGGTCATCCTATTTATAGTTTATGGGGAAAAATGGGCAATATGAATGGTGAAATTAAAAAAATGCCTTCTTAATCAGAAGACATTTCACTTTTCTTTACTTCGATATACGATATGTGATGCCCGTCGATTTCTCGAATTTCAAATATGTAGCCTTCTCTTTCGATTTGCGAACCCTTTTGAACATCAAACTTTTGGGTAAGAAACCATCCTCCAATAGTATCAACATCTTCTTCTTCAAGGGAAGTTCCTAACAGATCATTGACCTCGCTGATCAATACCTTCCCATCTAATATGTAGTGGTTTTCATTTGTTTTTTGAATAAGAGGAACCTCATCCATATCAAACTCATCACGGATTTCGCCAACAATTTCTTCAAGAATATCTTCAATCGTGACGATCCCGGCTGTACCGCCATACTCATCAGAAAGAATCGCCATATGTGAGCGATTTTTCTGAAGCTTTACCAAAAGCTCTTGAATTGGAATTGTTTCAATCACATGAATAACAGGGTTTAAATAATTCATCAGTGGTCTTTCACCACTGCATTTTTGTTGAATACAATCGGTTAATACTTCCTTAATATTGATTATTCCTAGAATATTATCCTTATCGCCTTCAATGACAGGATACCGTGTATATCTTTCCTCCTTAACCGTTTCGATAATCTCTTCTAATGTTGCATCCTTATAAAGGGTAACAACCTCAGTTCTTGGCACCATAATTTCCTTGGCAATTCTGTCATCAAATTCAAAAATATTGTTCATATAGCTAAATTCAGATTGATTAATTTCTCCGCTTTCATAACTTTGCGAGAGGATCATCCGTAGCTCTTCTTCGGAGAGGGCGATGTCATGCTCCGAAGCTGGTTTGATGCCAAATATTCCAGTCACAAAACGGGCAGATCGATTGAGAACCCAAATGAACGGATACATCAGTTTATAAAACCAAATTAGTGGTTTTGCAAAAATCATAATAACTTCTTCTGATTTTTGAATGGCAAATGTTTTTGGTGCAAGTTCACCAATGACCACATTAAAAAAGGTGATGATGGCAAAAGAAAGAATGAAGGACAGTACATGCTTAACGGATAATGGCAGCTGAATCCAATGAAAGATGGGTTCTAGCATCTCGCGCACAGTGGATTCCCCGCGCCAACCTAAGATTAGGGAAGTGACGGTAATCCCAACCTGTGTAGCAGATAAATACCCATCAATATTTGAAATGACTTTTTTAGCCGATTCTGCCTTTTTATTTCCTTCTAAAATTAACTGATCAATTCGGGTTGTCCGAACCCTGACAATGGCAAACTCAGATGCCACGAAAAATGCCGTAAAGGCAATTAAGAGTATAATAACAAATACATTCATCCAAATCATTGGTCACCTTACAATGGTAAGGTACGCACCTCGCTTACGAAATTACTGTTTGTCTCATTATTTCCTTTTGTATCAATTTCTACTGAACCTTTTTTTAAAATCCCTTTTTATTATTTCAAAAAAATAGGTACGGAGCAAATAAAAATGATTTGGCAAAGAAAAAACTGCCAACTGGGCAGCTTCTATTGTTCTTAAGTCTGGGGGCGATTCCACTCACGAGCAAGCATACTGTATACGATTGTATCATGAAAATAACCGTTTAGGTGCTCGCCATCTCTAATAACGCCTTCTTTAACATATCTTAACCGCTCCGGAATGGCTCGGCTTTTATGATTTTGCACTCCGCAGCGGATTTCCAACCGATTTAGTCCTAAATCAAAAAACGCATAGTTCATCAGAGCACGGACACAACGGGACATGATTCCGTAGCCTTCTGCTTTTTTGGCAAGGTAATAGCCAATGCTGGCGTGAAAATTGTACCAATCAATTTGGTGAAGACCAATAGAACCAACCAACTCTCCCTTATATAGAATACCCAAGTTTACAGCACTGTTGTCAGCAAATTGATTCAGCCAAACGGGAATAATGGACTCGAAGTGAAATGGAGAGGTCATACCATCCACCCACGGCAGCCACTTTCGCAAGTGTTCACGATTCTCTTCCACCAGCTGAAAGAGTCTTATTGCATGCTGACGTTGAAACAATTGCAGTTCTATTTCTTGATCTACCTTTAATGTAAACATAGTCATCTCCTGTAAGATTTTTTACATCATATGCATGCTAAGGGTGGGCCGTTAGGACTTTTTTCTTGTAAAAGTGTATAAAACGTTGTATATTCGAGTAGGAAATCAAATGAATAATGTGTCCACAAGGGGAGCTGCAATTGGGCGGCTGAGAGTGAACGTACGAGTTCTAACCCTTTGAACCTGTTAGTTAACGCTAGCGTAGGGATGTGGTTTTGCCGAAAATGTAAAGCAATGCAGACATTCCTAACGTCTTGCATTGCTTTTTTTATTTTCAAAATATATAAGGGGGAAGCTGGAGTGAACAATACTAGAAGTAAGACACGTTTTATTACCGAGGTAGCGATATTTTCTGCATTAGCATACCTTTTGGATTTTGCAGCTAATCTGCTTTCGTTGAAAATTTGGCCGCAGGGAGGATCCATATCCATTGCAATGGTACCAATATTCCTCATGGCATACCGCTGGGGATTAAAAGGTGGGCTGCTTACTGGATTTATTTTAGGATTATTACAGGTTGTAATGGGGTTTGCACAAATTTATTTTATCGTACAAGGGTTTCTTGATTATTTCCTTGCTTTTACCGTTGTAGGTTTTGCAGGGATCTTTATTAGACAAATTAATAAATCCCTTGAAGAAGGAAATAAAGTATGGATGTATTATTCTGTATTCGGTGCATTTATCGGGAGCTTACTTCGCTATATCTGCCATGTAATCTCCGGCGCCGTTTTCTTTGGTGAATACGCACCAAAAGGTCAGCCGGTTATGATTTACTCCTTGCTATATAATGGAACGTACATGCTGCCAAGTTTTATTGTAAGTGCCATTATCGTTGTTTTAGTTCTTGCCGCAATGCCGAAAAAATTATTTGTATATCAGCATTAATAGGATAAAAAAGGAAAAGCCGTGCCGCTTTTCTTTTTTTTTCGAAACTTTGTCATAAAATTATTATCCCCATTAACGAAAAAAATGTTAAAATTACAATACAGAAAGAGAATCATTCTCAATTAACTAGAGATTGGGTGATAATACATGTTTCATTCATTAAAAGCAGGGGAAAAAGGGAAAATCATCGATATTTCTCATGTAAGTCACCTTGTACAAAGACGTTTGCTTGATTTAGGCATTACAGAAGGCTCTGAAGTATGTGTAAAATGTGTGATGCCTTTTGGTGGACCAATCATGATCGAATCGTGCGGTCAATGTGTGGGAATTCGTCGCAAAGAAGCCGTTCATATAGAAGTGGTGAAAGTATAATGGAAATCGCTCTTATAGGTAACCCGAATACCGGAAAAACATCGTTGTTTAACAATCTAACAGGCTCCTATGAATATGTTGGGAACTGGAGTGGTGTTACAGTTGAAAAGAAAGTTGGCGTCTTTAAAAAAAATATTGGCCATTTAATTGATTTGCCAGGTGTCTATACACTTAACCCGTTATCTAAAGATGAAGGGGTCGTAACCTCTTTCTTTTTAAACGATTCGGTAGATCGATTATTGAATATTTTGGATGCTTCTCAGCTCGAACGTAATTTGCATTTAACTTTGCAATTGCTTGAATTTGAGAAGCCTGTTCTCATTGGCTTGAATATGGTGGATGTGGCGAATAAGCGCGGTATTCATATTGATGTTCAAAAGTTAGCAACTCTTCTTGGAGTACCGGTTGTACCGGTTGTTGCCAGAAACGGCAAGGGCTGCGACAAACTCGTTGACGTAATTTCTACTAAATCCATCCAGCCTACTAAAAAGAACCTTGTTTATTACGGAAAAGAGGTCGAGGCAGCCATTGCTGAGGTTTCAAGGGAAATCACGGGGAAAACAGAGCACTCGCATCGATTCCTAGCCATTCAATATTTTGAAGGTAATGAATATGTTAAACATTATTTATATGGGATCGCTAACTCTGAAAAGTTGAATGCCATTCTTTTAAACTTGAATGAAGTGTTGCAGAAACAATATGATTCTAAAACCCTTTCAAACTTTATTTATACCAAACGCAAAGAGGCAATTGAGAAAATAGCTGCAGATGTTGCTATGAAAAAGGATGCTGTCATTCCACTATCTGAAAAAATAGATGTGATCGTCACCAACAAATATTTGGGCATGCCGATTTTCTTATTGCTGATGTATTTTATGTTCATGTTGACCTTCGATTGGTTAGGTACACCATTATCCGATGCCTTGGATGCTTTTTTAACGGGTCCGGTTACAAATGTATTTGAATCAGTACTAAGTGCAGTTCATGCTTCAGAGTTTATTCATGCGCTGGTTATTGAAGGTTTAGTTGCAGGAGTTGGCGGTGTACTAGTATTCGTTCCGCAAATTTTTATTTTGTTCTTCTTCATTTCCTTATTAGAGGATTCAGGTTACATGGCACGTGTGGCTTTAGTTATGGACAGGATTATGGAATCGGTCGGATTGAATGGTAAAGCATTTATCCCGATGATGATTGGTTTTGGCTGTAATGTTCCTGGAATCATGGCGGCAAGAACAATTGAGACTCCAAGAGAGCGTCTAGTAACGATTTTGCTAACACCATTAATGTCCTGTTCAGCCCGTTTACCTGTTTACGCATTATTTGTGGGGGCCTTTTTTGCTGGACATAAGGCTGCCATTGTTTTAAGCCTTTATGTCTTAGGAATTGTGGTTGCTTTAATCTTGGCCAAAATCTTTTCTTCCACTTTGTTAAAATCAGAAACATCACTTTTTGTTATTGAATTACCGCCATATCGTCTCCCGCAGTTTCAATCGCTTTGGAGAAGTACATGGGATAAGGGAAAGGGCTTTGTTAGAAAAGCGGGAACCTTTATCTTTGCCGGTTCGGTCTTTATTTGGCTGCTATCGTACGCTGGCCCTGATGGGTTAAAAGTCGATATGGATCACAGTTACTTGGCAGCAATAGGTGGAGTGCTTGCTCCTTTGTTGGCACCAATTGGATTTGGAACATGGCAGGCTGCCGCATCCCTGATTACGGGATTCCTAGCTAAAGAATCCATTATATCCACCATGAATATCATTTATTTTGTACCTAAAGACAGCACACTGCAAGGGCTAATGTCCAATTATTTCACACCGCTGGCAGCTTATAGCTTTATGGTATTTATCTTATTGTATATTCCATGTTTAGCCACAACAGCAACCATTTATAAAGAAACTGGGTCGAAGAAATGGACAGCTTTTTCTATCGTTTATGCACTGTTGATTGCCTATGTTTTATCGTTAATCATCTATCAAGGTGGAAAGATGTTCGGACTTGTATAATTAAAGGAGATGGAAAATATGATCGCCAGTATCATTATTGGCGCAGCCATATTTGGTTACGCAGCATGGGCTTTTGTGAAGTTTATCAATAAATCCAAAAAAGGAAAATGTGCCGCGTGTGATCTAAGTAATTCATGCTCAAGTCAATGCGGCTTGCCTCCGCAAAATAAATAATATTGGAGAAACTGCAGTCCGTTCTGGATTGCAGTTTTTTCAATTAACTAAAGATGTCTGATGAGATCAAGAAGGGCTCAAGGTCGGGTAGGAGAAAAATAAGAGGGAAGAATTCCGATAGAAGAGTCTTGTCATTTAAAACACTTGCATGCATGATGTAATCCAAAATAGCCAATTAGAAATTTTTACACTGTTATAGGTTATTACTTTAAAAATTGGCTAAACTTGTGTAATATTACACTATAGGCTATTGAAGGAAGGGCTCAATGATGACCAGAGATGAAATAATCAAAAGTGTTTCAGAAAAACTTCGTTTAATCAGGACGGAAGCCGGATATACTCAGGATAAAATGGCTGATATTATCGGGGTTTCGAAAAAAACACTTGTTCAAATTGAAAAGGGCAGGGTACTTGCCAACTGGTCTACTGTTGTCTCAATTTGTGCACTATTTCGGGAAACCGAAACGGTCCAATTTCTATTTGGAAGCGAGCCTTTGGAAGTGTTGGAAACTGTAGCCCGTGATGAAATTGATGTACGCAGATCAAAAACCCTAGGCGGCCGTGTCTGGTGGCGGGTGGTATCCAAGAAAAACGGATATATTTTACAGCAAAACATCCTTAGCAAGCATTTTCGAATTCTAGATGATAAAAACTATCGTATTTTTAGCTCTATGGATGAAAAACAATCAAAACTGCGATTTAAGGAAATAACTATAAGTGAAGAATAGAAAAAAAGATGGGGTTATCCCATCTTTTTTTACTGTTCATAACAAATAGTATAAAATATATCTATTATGCTCTTTTCTTTAAGCGACCCACAAGAGGTACAACAATAATTCCTGCAATTACAACTTGCATAATGTTTCCTGGGACGGAGCCGAATGGCTGGATCCAGTTTCCGTAATGGATGACTTCAGCAAAATAGTAACCAACCAACTACTTTGATGATTACTGCTGTTGAAACGGCTAAACTATATGCAAGAATCCTATTTCCAGGTGTTTTTTCAGCAATAAGTCCGACTACGAAGCCCATTGTACCTACGATAACAAAAGTAAACGGTGACCATAACGCCCAACCGGAAATAATATCAAATAAGCCCATTCCAAAGGCACCGGCGATGGCTCCTGTTCTTTTGCCGTACACCAAAGCTGCTATAAATAGAGGAACATTACCTAAATGGATTAGACCTCCGTTACCCATTAAGGGAGCCTGATGTTGATGAACATGGTGGTTACAAGGGTTAATGCGATGAAAAGTGCATTGATCACTATGGCCCTTGTTTTAGTTTTTGTTGTTGATAATGTTGAATTTTAAAAACCTCTTCTTTTTTTAGAATAATATCATAAATCAGAAAATTAATAAATAAGTAATACTAATTTTTACTGTGTAAAAAGATGCATTCTATTTAATATTGTAAACTTGGTAGTTCTTAAATTAAAATAAATAATATTCTCTTTCTAAAACGAGGGTGTTTTTCAATAAAATCAAAGTTTTTTAAAAGCAGAGAGTCGAGGGATTTTAATAGTATGGTTGCCATTGAAAATGATTGGCTGAAGGCAGAAATAGAACTAAGTGGTGCTGAGGTACGCAAAGTGCAGCATAAGCAAAACGGATTAGATTACATGTGGACTGGGGATAACGATTACTGGGGACGCGTCTCACCAGTCTTGTTTCCAATCGTCGGACGATTAAAAGAGGATCGTTATCAACTTGATGGTAAGACTTTCGAAATGTCACAGCATGGTTTCTTGCGGGATGTTTTATTTCACGTGGAGAATCACACAGAGACAAGTGTTTCTTTAGGGTTTGAATCTGCAGGACGTTTCCTTTCTGTTTATCCTTATGAATTTAAAGCCATCATTTATTATATTCTAAAAAAGGACAGCCTTATTGTTCAATGGGAGATTGTAAATCAAAACAAGGAAAAAATGTATTTTTCCATTGGCGCACATCCTGCATTTAGGCTTCCTCTTTTAGAAAGTGAGGCCATTGAGGACTATCAGTTAAACGTAACACCTGCTGCCAATAAGAATGTAATGGAATATGAGCTAAAGGATTCTCTTATTTATGAGAAAGGAATAGCCCATGATCTTGCAACAATAAGGCTAAAGGATTCTCTATTTGAACATGATGCTATCATTTACAGCCATATTGATCAAATTTCACTAGTCTCAAATAAGTCCAGTCACGGTGTAGAAGTCATATTTGAAAACTTCCCCTTTGTTGGAATTTGGTCTAAATATAACGACAAAAAAGGTACTATGGCTCCATTTGTTTGTATTGAGCCATGGTACGGCATTGCTGATACCTATAATACGACTGGAAACCTAAAAGAAAAGTTTGGCATGAATCTAATTGAAGCGGGTAAAACATTCAAAGCTGAATATCAGATGAGGTTTAAATAAATTTAACCGAAAGAGTAAAAAATGGACCCTGACTTCAAACAATTTGTATATGTATATAGAAAAACAGTGTAGGTTACTGTTATAGTTAGAAAGAATAATACAAAAAAGTGAGTAGGCGAAAAATATGATTGAAATCAAAACATCTCCACTAAGTGATGGGGAATTCAATAGAGGGGTATTTGCTACCTGTGATATCAAAAAAGGTCAGCTTATCCATGAAGCACCTGTCATTGCTTATCCAAACGATCAGCATCAACACATTGAGCAAACTTTACTTGCTGATTACGCATTTGAGTACGGGATTAATCATACTGCGATCCTCTTAGGGTACGGTATGCTGTTTAACCATTCATATGAACCTAATGCGACATATGAGATTAATTTTAAGAATCATACATTTGACTTTTATGCCTATAGGGATATAAAAGCAGGAGACGAAATTCTCATTAACTATAATGGCGATGTTGATGACAAAGAACTGCTGTGGTTTGATAAAGAAGAATAAAAGAATAGAGGAAAATACTGACCCAAGAGATGATCGTTTAACGATTCTTTTGGGTCAGTTTTTTGTATACTAGTAAAAACCGTCATAAAAAAAAGCAGAACTTCGAACTCTATACCTGCCTATGAACAACATAAAAAATGTTTTTTCTTCCTTGGAGGGCTTATGAAATTGAATTCTATTAAAGTTTTTATTAAGAAAATAAAAAAATGGCATTTACTACAGATTATAGTGTTAATTGCCTTGATATTGGTACTTTCTTTTTTTGGACTCGTTTATTTCTTTTCAAAAAGTGCTGATATATCCGCTTTAAAAAATGAGCTGCCGCAGCCCACCATTTTTTATGATAAAAATGGAGAAATTGCCAGTAAAGTTTCAGCCAACAAAAATGAAGGGGTTCCGATTAGTAGAGTACCTACCCAGATGAAAAATGCGCTGGTTGCGATTGAGGACAGACGGTTTTATCGGCATAATGGTGTTGATTTGATCGGGACTTCCCGAGCTCTTTTCCGTGATGTCGTTGCAGGGGAAATGGCTGAGGGAGGAAGCACTATCACACAGCAATTAATTAAAAATACCTTGTTAACCTCGCAAAAAACAATGAAGCGAAAAATGCAAGAAGTATTTTTGGCGCTGGCTGTTGAACGTAAGTATTCGAAGCAGGAAATCTTGCAAATGTATGTAAACCAAATCTATTTTGGTAATGGGGCTTATGGGATTAAGCAGGCCGCGAGCAAGTATTTTGCCAAAGATGTCAAAGACTTATCCATTAGTGAATCGGCTATGCTCGCTGGACTGATTAAGGCGCCTTCCGCACTTAATCCTTATAATCATCTGGCTAAGGCTATACAAAGAAGAAATGTTGTTCTTGATCAAATGAAACAGCAGGGCTACATTTCCAAAACCCAGTATGAATATGCTAAAAATGAAAGGGTGGTGCTAAATGATAAAGGTGGAGACCCTTTCCGTGGCAAATATCCATATTATGTTGATCAAGTATTAGATGAAGCCATTCATCAATATGGGCTATCCCAGGATGATATATTAACAGGAGGCTACAAAATCTATACGGAATTAGATCCTGGTATGCAGTCTGCCATGGAGAACACCTATCAAAATGATAGCCTTTTTCCTAAAGGAACAGATGATTTGGTTCAAAGTGGAGGGGTTCTATTGGATCCTGCAACGGGAGGAATCAGAGCATTGGTAGGGGGAAGGGGCACACATGCCTTTAGAGGTTATAATCGGGCCTCACAACTGAAGGCGCAGCCAGGTTCTTCCTTTAAACCTTTGGTCGTGTATACACCGGCACTTGAAGAAGGCTGGAAAATAACTGATATGCTGAAAGATGAGCCGATAAAATTCGGTACCTATCAGCCTAGCAACTACGATCACCAATACGCGGGTGAAGTCCCGATGTATGAGGCAGTGAAGGAATCGAAAAATGTCGCAGCTGTTTGGCTGTTAAATGAAGTTGGGATTGAAAAGGGCTTGGAGGCAGTGAATCGGTTTGGCATTCAGTTGGAAAAAGAGGATCATCATCTAGCAGTTGCTCTTGGTGGATTGCATAAAGGAGTTGCACCGGTAAATATGGCAGAAGCCTTTTCTGTTTTTCCTAATCAAGGCACTAGAATCAAGGCGCACGTGATTAAGAAAATAGTGGACGGGGATGGAAAGGTGGTCACAGAATGGAAAGGAAAAAAGATTCGGGTCACAACCAAAGCAGTAGCTAATCATATAACTACGATGCTTCTTGGTGTAGTTGAGCAGGGTACCGGGAAAGCAGCCCAAATACCCGGCCGGGAAACAGCGGGAAAAACCGGATCGACCCAGGTGCCGATTCAAGGTATCAATGGATTAAAGGATCAATGGTTTGTCGGCTATACTCCTCAATTGGTAGGGGCGATCTGGGTAGGTTATGATAAAACGGATTCAGAGCACTATCTAATTCCTTCAAGCAATGTAGGTGCACCCGTTGTTTTCCGTGAGGCAATGGAGGCAGCATTAAAAAATGAACCTGTTGAAAAGTTTCATGTCTCTCATATTGATACCTTAATTCAACAGAGAAAAAAAGAACAAATCTTTGATCATTTCCAAGAGAACTTTAACAATGAGGTCCAAAAGTGGGAAGAAAAGTGGAATAAGCAAAAAGAAAAATGGCAAAAGAAGTGGAAAAACAATGGACATGGTAAAGGACATTAAGGAGTGCGTATGGACTTTGATCCAAGAACAATTTTGAATGATTTCTAAAAAATAGGAATTGACTTTCAATTTAGCTGATGTTAACCTTACAGAGTAAGAAAAAAATGGAAAAGGAGGGTTACGAAAATGAGAAATGTAAATAGAGTCATGGCTACAATTGAATATGGAACCGTAACCTGTCCTGAGAATTGTTCGTTTTAAATGATGATTGAATAGAGGATTTTATGACTAACACAGGTTGCGTTCTTTTTGAGCTGCGTAACTTGTGTTTTTTTGTCCCTTTTTTAATTAGTGGGGTATACCGCAGTGTGTTGTGGTATACTCCATTTTTTATTTGAAAACACAAGAGGAGGAACGATTATGCAATTCATTAAACAAATTAGACTGGCACAAAGCAAAGGAGATCTTGAGGGCGGTTAGTATGACAATAAGGAGGAAGGACATCGATGTTTTCCGTATTACGAAAATTAAGTTGGTTTTTTAAAGAAAATTGGCAGCGTTATGCTATGGCGATAACTTTATTGGTCATTGTTGGGGTTTTGGATGTATTGCCGCCAAAATTAATTGGGATGGCCATAGATGATATCCATGTCGGTGAGATGTCAAAAGTGAAGCTTTTCCGTTATATAGGCTATTTGTTTTTAATCATGGTTTCTTCTTATGGAATTACCTATGTATGGCAGTATCAATTATTTGGTGGAGCTTTTCTGGTTGAACGAAAGCTGCGGTCTCAATTTATGCAGCATTTATTAAAAATGACTCCCACTTTTTATGAGAAAAATCGTACAGGTGATTTGATGGCTCGTGCAACGAATGATCTAAAAGCCATCTCCATAACAGCGGGATTTGGAATCTTAACACTGGCAGATTCTAGTCTATGGATGTTGACATTGTTACTGACAATGGGGATTTTTATCAGTTGGAAGCTGACAATCGCAGCGATTATCCCACTGCCATTAATGGCGATATTAATGAAATATTATGGGAAAAGAATTCATACCAGGTTTATGGAAGCCCAGGATGCATTTGGAGAATTGAATGATCGCGTGCTGGAGTCAATTGCCGGTGTAAGAGTAATTAGAGCCTATGTTCAAGAAATGGCTGACAGTCAAAGATTTCATCAGTTGACGGAAGATGTGTACAAGAAGAATGTAGAGGTTGCAAAAATTGATTCCTTGTTTGACCCAACGATTAAGATTCTTGTGGGAATTAGTTATTTAATTGGGCTAGGCTACGGTGCCTACTTAGTGTTTCACCAAGAGCTAACACTTGGGGACCTTGTGGCATTCAATGTCTATTTAGGGATGTTGATATGGCCCATGTTTGCTGTCGGTGAGTTGATCAATGTGATGCAGCGGGGGAATGCTTCGTTAGATCGTGTTAACGAAACGCTTAGTTATGACCAAGATGTAGGGAATCCTGAACATCCGGTTGCAGTATCTACTGCAGAACGAATTGATTTCAAACAGGTTACCTTCCGTTACCCTTCTGCCCAATCTAATAACCTGCAGAATGTGACGATCAACCTGAAACAAGGTCAAACGTTAGGGATTGTCGGAAAAACTGGCAGCGGAAAAACGACTATCATTAAACAGTTATTAAGACAATATCCACCTGGAAAGGGCGAAGTATCGATAGCGGATGTTCCGTTAGAGGTGCAAACTTTAGAACAGGTCCGTGGTTGGATTGGCTATGTTCCACAGGATCATGTACTTTTTTCTAGAAGTGTCAGGGAGAATATTTTGTTCGGTCATGAGGATGCAAGCGAGGAAGAATTACAGCAAGCCATTGAACTCGCAGCTTTTCAAAAAGATTTGGAAATGCTGCCTGAAGGCTTGGCAACACTTGTAGGAGAAAAGGGTGTTGCACTTTCCGGAGGGCAAAAGCAACGGATTTCCATTGCACGGGCCTTGATCAAGAATCCGGAAATTCTCATTTTGGATGACTCGTTATCGGCTGTGGATGCTAAAACAGAAAAACAGATAATCGATAATATTCGGGAAGTACGTCAAGGTAAGACGACGATCATAACTACTCACAGGATGTCTACCGTGCAGCATGCTGATCATATCATTGTCCTGGAGGAAGGTAAAATTATTGAAGAAGGGACGCATGAACAGCTACTCGAACAAAATGGATGGTATAAAGAGCAATTTAATCGCCAGCAAATTGAAAACAAATGGGAAGAGGAGGTATCAGTATGACCACCGGAAAACGATTATTTCATTATGCCTTAGATTTTAAAAAAATGATCATTGTTGCTCTGGTCATGCTGACAATCTCTGTTGTCACTGACTTGGTGGGACCGTTTGTTGCTAAAAATGTGATTGATCAGCATATTTTAGGCATTGAATCCGTTTGGTATGAGACCAGTAAAGGTGATAAAACGGTTGAATTTAATGGAAAATATTATAAAAGAGAGAAATATGTTCGGAAGAATGATGACAAAGGGGAACACATTCAAATTCTTCAAGTTGGGGCAACGTTTGTTTCCATTCACCAGAAGCTGGACTTTGATGGGAAAAGAAGGTTTACAGGTGATAAGGTGATCATTAAGAAGGGAGATAACAGCGTTAGTTATCCTGCGGAGGTTATTAGTGGATCACAAATACTAAAGTTCTATCAGCCTGAAATTTCCGGGATCCTTCAATTATTAGCGCTTTATTTTGGACTGCTGATCGTCTCTGCAATTTTTCAATTTGGGCAGCGGTTCATCTTGCAAAAAACAGCCAACCGGATCATTCAAAAAATGCGTGAAGATGTCTTTAACCATATTCAAAGGTTACCGATTCAATATTTTGATAATCTTCCTGCTGGGAAGGTAGTTGCACGGATTACGAATGATACTGAGGCGATTCGGGAGCTTTATGTGACGGTTTTGGCTACCTTTTTTACTAGTGCCATCAATATTACTGGTATCTATGTTGCTTTGTTTATCCTGAACGCAAAACTGGCCGCGCTTTGTTTATTATTATTGCCCATCCTTTATTTGTGGATGATCATCTACCGCAAATTCGCTTCAAAATATAATCGGATTATTCGATCACGCAATAGTGATATTAATGCAATGATTAACGAATCGATTCAAGGCATGAGTATTATTCAAGCATTCGGTAGAGAAAAGGAAACAACATCAGATTTTGAAAAATTGAATCGAGAGCAATTTACGTATCAAAATAAATTATTGAGCTTGAATGCTTTAACCTCTCACAACCTGGTAGGGATCTTAAGAAATCTGATCTTTGTTGCGTTTATCTGGTATTTCGGAGCTCAATCGCTTTTGCCGGCAAATGTGATTTCACTTGGCATGCTGTATGCCTTTGTTGATTACATTAACCGTCTATTCGAACCTGTTCAAGGTATCGTAAATCAATTGGCTAATCTGGAGCAGGCACTGATTGCAGGTGAACGGGTATTCAAGTTAATGGATGAACCGGGGGAGAATGTTAGTGAGGAACGGATCCCGCGCATCAAAGGGAATGTTAGATTTGAACACGTATCTTTTGGTTATAAGGATAGGGAGTATGTTTTAAAAAATATCAATTTTGAGGCTAAAAAGGGTGAAACGATTGCTCTCGTAGGCCATACCGGTTCCGGGAAAAGTTCAATTATGAATTTGCTTTTTCGTTTTTATGATAGTCAAAAAGGTAAAATTGTCATCGATGGTAAAGACATTGAAAGCATCCCGCGACAAACGGTGCGTCAACACATGGGGATTGTATTGCAGGATCCCTATTTATTTACGGGAACCATAGCTTCAAATGTCAGCTTAAATGATCCCTTGATTACAAGAGAAAAAGTTGAAAAGGCCTTAAAGGATGTAGGGGCAGATAAAGTATTTAGTCATTTGGAGAAGGGGTATGATGAGCCAGTCATTGAAAAGGGCAGTACCTTATCTAGCGGTCAACGCCAGCTAATCTCATTTGCCAGGGCCTTGGCTTTTAATCCGGCCATCCTGATTCTTGATGAAGCAACATCCAGTATTGATACGGAAACCGAAGCAGTCATCCAAGAAGCAATGGACGTTCTCAAAAAGGGACGTACAACCTTCATTATTGCCCACCGGTTATCCACAATCCGAAATGCAGACCAAATTCTTGTACTGGACCGTGGTGTCATCGTAGAAAGAGGAAGCCACGACGAACTAATGTCCAAAGAAGGAATGTACTACCAGATGTATCAGCTTCAAAAAGGAGCATAACCTCAATAAGTGACAGGTACTCGTATAGGGTGCCTGTCACTTATTTGTCACGAAATGTTCATTTGGTTGTAGTGATAGTGTAATTTTTATCACTGGAAATATGCTTGCGATGTGATAATTTAAAAATGTTTAACTGGAAAAATCGAAAATGAGGTGGGATGTTCATGTCGGATTATTCAGTTGTTTTAGCGATTGGCAGTTTGCTAATCCTTACTTATTTTATTGGCTATACTATTATTAAACATTAAACCCTATCTAGCAGACAAAATGTCTGCTCTTTTTTTTGCTTAAAAGGCTGTAAAAAGTTTAATAAAATGTATGTATATGGGAATAGATATGTACGTAAGTGAAAATAGGGGTGGGAAAATTGGAAAAATATCGAATAGAAAAGGATACAATTGGTGAAATTCAGGTTCCAGTAGATAAATTCTGGGGGGCACAAACACAGCGGAGCAAGCAGAATTTTAAAATTGGCAGTGAAAAAATGCCGATGGAACTTATTTATGGCTTAGTACGGATAAAAAAGGCGGCAGCCATGGTGAATGCACAATCCGGAAAGCTTAGCCAATCCAAAATGGAGGCTATAAAAAAAATAAGTGATGATATATTAGCTGGAAGCTACGATGACCATTTCCCGTTAGCCGTATGGCAAACTGGCAGTGGTACGCAATCCAATATGAATGTGAATGAGGTAATTGCCAACAGGGCTAATTCTTGGCTGGCCGAACAGGGGAACAACGAACGGATCCATCCTAATGATGATGTCAACATGTCGCAAAGCTCTAATGACACGTTTCCAACGGCTATGCATATTGCAGCCTACGTCCAAATTGTAAAAGACCTTATTCCAGCGATCCAAACGTTGAAGAATACACTGCTAGAAAAAGAAAAGGAATTTTCTTATATTGTAAAAATTGGAAGAACTCATTTGCAGGATGCAACCCCACTGACATTGGGGCAGGAAATTAGCGGCTGGAGATTTATGCTAGAGAAAAATGAAAAACTAATTTCTGAAGCATGTAAGTCATTATTGGATTTAGCCATTGGAGGGACAGCAGTTGGAACTGGAATCAATGCGGGTCCGGAATTTGGCGAGAAAGTAGCTGAGCAGCTTTCAGCTTTAACCGGATATCAATTTCAATCCTCAGAAAATAAATTTCATGCTTTAACCAGTCATGATGAGCTTGTTTTTGTGCATGGGGCTTTAAAGGCTTTAGCAGCAGATTTAATGAAAATTGCCAATGATGTGCGCTGGCTAGCAAGCGGACCTCGGAGTGGAATTGGAGAAATCTCTATTCCGGCAAATGAACCAGGAAGCTCTATTATGCCGGGAAAAGTGAATCCAACACAAAGTGAGGCAATGACCATGGTAGTATCACAAGTTTTTGGAAATGATGCTACCATCAGCTTCGCAGCATCTCAAGGCAACTTTGAATTAAATGTGTTTAAACCAGTCATTATTTATAACTTCATTCAGTCTGTTCGGCTTTTGGCAGATGGAATTCTTTCCTTTAATCAACATTGTGCAGTCGGAATTGAAGCAAACGAGGCGGTAATCAAGCAGCATGTAGAGCGCTCGCTAATGCTAGTAACCGCCCTGAATCCATACATTGGCTATGAAAAGGCCGCGCAAATTGCCAAGCTTGCTTTTAAAGAAAACACTACTTTAAAGGAGGCAGCACTGAAAACCGGCTTTGTTACGGAGCAGCAATTTGATGAATGGATCAAGCCGGAAAAAATGGTGTAAGACAAGGAAAGCCCCCGCCAAGAGTGGAGGGGGCTTAAGCCATATTATGAATTTGGTATGAACTAAGTTTACTTAAAGATTAGCGTCCGAAACCGCCAAGTTGAGATTCAGCCATAGAAACTAGACGCTTAGTAATTTCTCCACCTACAGAACCGTTAGCACGAGAAGTAGTGTCAGCTCCAAGGTTTACACCNNATACTTCATTTGGTTAAGTGCTTCTTGAACTCCTGGTACTAAAAGTTGGTTAGAGTTGTTGTTACTTGCCATAGTTGATAACACTCCTCTTAATAAATTTGGGGTTAGTATGGAATTGAACCATATAGATAAACTATTGCCGCCTTGGCCTAACCCATAATTTAAGTTTTGAATGAATGGTTGGATGAACCGGATTTGCACCGGTTATAACCCTTGTTGGTTTCATCCATCGGTGTGTAATTGCTGTTTGTAATCTTTATTATGATTCAATCACGAGGAGTTATTCGGAAGTTCTATTAGTAATTTATTCCACTACATAGGGTCTTTTTTTCAACACAAACTATGAGTAAACATAAAGCAGTAGGTGAGAATGATGTCAATATGTCCGGTTTGCAATGGTTGGCGTGTGATTAATTTAGGTTGTTCAAATTGTGGAGAATCGATGATGGATTCAGGGAGATTAATGGATTTTTATGACGATTACAGTCCATATATGGAGATTGATTTAATGAAGCTGGAGGATGGTTATCCTGATACCCATTCAGCGCATAAATGTCCACATGTCTATCAATGTCCAAGATGCTTTCACGAAGAAATTATTTTTATAAAAGAATAGGCCTCGTTTTCAAGAAACGAGGCTTATCTTTATGACCTTATTCAGTCTCAGGACGTACACGGACTTCTGTATCTGCATCAAAGAAATGAGCTTTATTTAAATCAAAAGCAAGATCTACTTTATCGCCAGGTTTAACATCACTGCGTGAATCAAGACGTGCTACAAAATCTTGTCCTTCAACGCTGGAGTAGATCATTAACTCAGCACCGGTTAACTCAGCAACATCAATATTAGCAGCGATAACAGTTCCAGCGGAAGCATCAAGGAAAACAGGCTCATCATGGATATCCTCTGGACGAACTCCAAGAATCATGGATTTGCCAATATACCCTTGTTCACGAAGGAATTTCATTTTTCCTTCTGGTACCACAATGGTCGTGTTCCCGATAGCAAATTTGCCATCTTGAAGCGTTCCCTTAAAGAAATTCATTGCAGGTGACCCAATAAAACCACCAACGAAAACATTTTCCGGCTTTTCATATACTTCTTTAGGAGATCCTACTTGTTGAATGATACCATCTTTCATGACAACGAGACGAGTGGCCATAGTCATAGCTTCTGTTTGGTCATGAGTTACGTAAATAGTAGTGGTGTTTAAACGGCGATGCAGCTTGGCAATTTCAGCACGCATTTGTACACGAAGCTTGGCATCAAGGTTAGATAATGGCTCGTCCATTAAGAATACTTTGGCATCACGGACGATTGCCCGACCCAATGCAACACGCTGACGTTGACCACCAGATAGAGCTTTTGGCTTCCGGCTTAGATAAGCTTCCAAGCCTAGAATCTTTGCAGCTTCTTTCACACGGCGATCAATCTCATCTTTCGCAAATTTACGGAGCTTTAATCCAAACGCCATATTATCGTAAACTGTCATATGTGGATAAAGAGCATAGTTTTGGAATACCATCGCGATGTCACGATCTTTCGGAGCTACATCATTCACTCTTTTTCCATCGATGAAAAAATCACCTTTAGAAATTTCTTCAAGTCCGGCAATCATTCGAAGTGTGGTTGATTTTCCGCATCCAGAAGGACCAACAAATACAATAAACTCTTTATCATCAATGTGTAGGTTAAAATCTTTAACTGCCGTTACTTTATTATCGTAAATTTTATAAATATGATCTAATTTTAATTCAGCCACTTTCATTTCCTCCCTGATCACTTAATGATTTTAGTTTACAGGGGTGGGTAAAAAAACCATATAGACAGGTTGCACAAAAAATGAAAACGCTATTTTAGGCAATTTGTCAGGATTCTTGTTCAAACAGTTGACAAGCTAAAAATACTGTAAATGCGCCGTAAAAATCCTTTAAATCGATACCAGTTTTTTCAACAAATTTATCAAGACGATATTGCAGGGTATTGCGGTGAATATACAATTTTTTTGCTGTGAGACTGGCATTTGAATTATTCTCCAAAAACACTTTAATGGAATCAAATAATTCAGGATCATGCACAAAGAGTTCGATCATGTCTTTGCTAATCTTTTGCTTCAACTCTTTTGGTAAATGAGCAGCCAAATAAGCTGGAAACACTCTTTCATAGGTAAGAATAGGTGTGTTCACTATCCTTTGGATGCCAAACTGGAAGAAGTCCTTTTCTTGAAGGAATTGATTGGGCAGTTCTGTTGAAAAGTAGTAAAGCTTGCCAATATAGAATGAAGTTTTTATGAAAAAGTCACTCTCTAACGTTTCCGAAATCGATACTAATTCTTCATCGGAAAGTGAAATTTGTTTTTTTGCTTCAACCACTACCCCATCTGTACTACTTTCCCAAACAATCACTACATCCTCAACAAAAAATCCTTTTAGGGCAGCTTCAATCTCCTGGTGATCAATTGCATTCCCATTAATATGGAACTGTATAAATCGATATTGACCATCAAAGGCTTGCCTCGGTACCGGACCGTTTTGCAGTAAAAAACGATGCCAATCTTCACCTAATGAAGATTGAGAGGGGTGATATTCCACCAGTTCAAACAGTGTATTCAACAAATGAACTTCTTTGTCGCTAACCATCTCTTTTGGTATAGAAATCCATTGATTAGATGAACCATCGAAAAAGACAAAATGGGATTCTAAAGGTTTCTCGGGCAGGCTGGTGAGTAAGTATGAATTTTTATATAAAGATAATAATTTTTTTAACATCATCATTCTCCATTATGATTCCTATTGTATTCATTATAACAGGTATGCAAGATGATAAAAAAATAAAAACTGAGCGAGTGAATCTGCTCAGTTTAGTCGCATTCATATGGAGGTTGTTCTTCAGTCAGATCACGCGCCTCTTCAATGTTGGTCGTTTCCTGGCGTGCGTGCACCGACCCACCGGACATGCCTTCATTAATCATTCTGTCTATATCAATGTATGCTTTATCTCTGCCCTCAAAGGCGGATCCATCATTGGTGAGTTTCTCTTTTTTTTCATTCATTTGCATTCATCCTTTCGAAATAACTAGCATTAGTTTTCCGAAAAGGATCATGTTTCATACAAAAATGCGATTACTCATAAACATGGTAGAGCATTAATTCGTGTATTTGACTGGTTAAAGCCTCCATTTCATCCTGTTCCGGGACTGTAGAGGTCCATTCAATTTTGCCGGTTTGGTGATAGACCCCAGTATACCTCTGTTTTTTATGATAGAAAGAAATGTTCCAGCCGGGAATTTCCTTATTTTCAAATAAAGGTTTAAACTGAAAGTGCATAATCATGTTTTCATCCCCCTCATTCAGCATTCGTTAAGTTAAGATTACCTTGTTTGAGAGAGGATTTAAATAGTATTTTTTTGGTTAGGTCGAAATTTTGTCAGCTCCTGGAACAATTGACATAGCCGCTCTATTTTGACTTCTTCAATTTCCGGTTCATCAAAGCTCATTGGTTTGGAGTTGACCTCGTAAATATAGTACTTTCCGTTTTTACTGATTCCTGCATCGATTGAAAATTCCCCGAAGTACCCTTTTTTTTCTGTCAAAGCTTCTCCAATTGGTTCGATAATCCGTTCTATAAATTCTTCATGGAAACTTGATCTTATCAAATGATAGGGAAGCAGCTTCCCACCTGCAGGTATATGCGTGGTAATTCCCTGATCCTGTGATTGTCTGATTCCGATTCCAGTTAAGGAGTAAACCCCATTCTTTACATGAACAAGAATGCGAAAATCATAGCGATTTCCCTCGTATTCCGCGGAATGAATATCTTCCTGGGCTAAATAGGGATTGTTTAGCAGGTGTTCCTGCCATTCCTGCCAAAATAGCTGAAAGGATGGAAAATGGGTAAGTAAATTTTTTGTTCCTTCTACATGTATCTGATCTTGCAAAAGCTTGATTCGATAAATCCCCTTACCCTTGGAAGCACTAGCAGGTTTTAGGTAGATACTTTTGTGCTTTTGTAAAAATAAAAATAGAGCATGCTCTTGTTGGACAAGGATGGTTTGGGGTAAATATTGTTTTAAGAAGGGGTGGTCTTTAAATAGGATATAAAGCTGATATTTATCAATAAAGCTTGGATTGAAAAAAGGGATCTTTCTTTCTATTAATGTTTCAATGAAGCGATGAAACGCCTTGGTTTGTTCCACCTTACGAAGTGGAATCCGATTATAAACGAGATCAGGGAAGGGAAATATCTCTTTTTTCCAAAGCCCGTCTTTCGGGTCAAATTGATAGCCGGTAATCTGGTCTTCCCCAACCCCCTCAAGGGTAAAAATAAAGCTTATTCCATTTTGTGAAATAAGCTTTTTCTGCAGCCTTTTAAAGAGAGAGGCATTACCAGCAATCGTCCCATCTGATTTGGTTGCCGTCATAATTCCAATAAGCGGTCGTACATTCTGCTTCATTTAAATAGCTCCTCAGGGTGGAGGAGAGACTGTTCTGTCAAAAAGATGGCAAAAGCCAGTGATAACTTTCTCGTTAAAAAATCAAAATGCTTCAGATCTGGGTGACTGAAGATGGACCTTCCTGGCTTGGAATTTGCTTCAAAGAGCCAAATCTCACCATTACGGTCAATTCCTAAATCAAAACCAATTTCTCCAATAATGCCTTCAATATTTTCTTCCAGTACTTTGCTTAATTGAAGAGCTGCCTGGGAGAGCTTTTCAATATATTCTTCACAGTCCTCTTTTGAAAAAATTTCAGATAATGTCGTGATTCTTCCGCCGTTCCGCTTATGGGTCGTCACACTACCAGTGCCAGCTATTTTCGCGGCAATGGCTGAGACCTGCCAATTTCCGAAGTCATCTTTATTGGTGTGAACCCGAAAATCTACGGCCTGTTTTTCGATTCGCAGTAAGTGAATGCCTTGCTGTACCAGCATATTTTCTAATGGCTTATTAGCAAAAACCCATTTAAATAACAGCTCAAGACTAGGGAATTTCCGAAGTCGATTGATTTCTTCCTGATCCTGGTAACGACAGTAATATTCGTCGGAATGTTTGTCATAAATAATCTGGTGGATTCCTAAGCCAAGACTGCCGTTTTTTGGCTTAATATAGACATGCCCATACTTAGACAGCATCGTTTCGATTAATGAAAATGAGGTAAACGGATGACTTTCTGGTAGATATCTCTCAATGGAAGCATCTTGATGCAATCTTTCATAAATTTCCAGCTTATTGAAAAAACCAGGGTTATACCATGGAATCAAATATTCCGTTTGAAGGCGTTCCTTGACTCGTTGCAATTTTGGAATACTTTCACTTCTCCGATTGGGAAGGCGGTCATAGATGACATTTGGAAAAGGTACCACCATTCTTTTCCAGGCATTGTCATGAAAAAAAAGTCCTTCTATCGTTCCCTGTTCCCAATCGATATCCGGCTCACCAAAAAGAAAGGCAAACGCTCCAACTGTCTTATTGAGAGATAACAGCTTTGAAAAAAATTCAGTCCTTTCACCAAGGGGCTGCTCCTGTTCTTGGGTAAACCCGGATGTGAAGATGCCGACAAGGGGACCTATATACAGTGTTTGTTGATCCGTAAAAACATGTAAGGATATCGGTAGATTTGGGATAGTAAGCTGCTTTTGAATGTCCCGGCTAATGACGATACAATTATTTTTATCTGGATGGGGGAGAAATTCCACCTCAAAGGACTTGGATCCAAAGGCAATACGAGTTAGTTGTTTGTTTTGAATAATTGAGGGAGGGCAAAAGACGATCTGTTGGTCGTTTTGCACAATTTCAATGAGATAGCGTTTTCTCATAAAAGGTCTTCCTTTCTGTATGACCTGTCTGGGCAAGATGCCTGGCATAGAGAAGGGGAGCACGGTAAAGCTGAGTGGATATTTCCGGTCGAGTTTGCAGAATCACCTTTCTACCAGGTTTGGAGTTCATATCAAGAATCCAGATTGATCCGTTTTTAGCGATGCCGATGTCTATGCCAAGCTCAAATAATGGTAAAAATTGATGCTCCAGCAAATGTGGCAGCTCATTCAGAATGTAATCAATTTCTTGATGAATAAATTCCGTTTTACCGGATAGAGAAGATGCCCAATCCATATAAGGTATAACGGTACCACCTGCACTTAAATTGGATAACACCCCGCCGGAATTTCCGATTCTAACCCCTCTACCCATCTCACCCCAAATTCCATTTTCGTTTTTTTGCAGCAATACGCGAACATCAAATGGCTGCAAAGCACTATTCGATAACTCCAGGTAGGGCTGTAACAGGTACTTGTGCTGAGCAATTAAGGTTTTTAACCAATGCAGAAGTTTTCGTTCATTTGGAAAGATGCGTGATATGATTTTCTTGTTCTTTTCCGTTTTAACATGATAGCTTTTTTCGTTTAGTTTAATATAGTAAATTCCATAGCCTTGTGAGCCATTGACAGGTTTAATGATCACCTTTTTCATTTTCTTCAACGATGCCAAGACCATCTCCGGCTGGGCAACTAATTCTGTTGAAGGCAAATAGGCAGACAAAACAGAGGTTTTTAGTGTCTCGTAAAGCTCATGTTTATTCGGTAATCCATAGCCTAAAAAAGTAATATCATTTCTGCTTTTTAACCAGGATACGACCGGCAAACATTTTTTTGAATGCTCGTCATCTCCGTAATAGCAACGATCATAAAGAATGGCGGGAATGGGAAACTCGGTGTCCTCCCAAATTCCGGTTTGGTTATTGAATTTTCTCCCATTTACTTTTAATGAATGTGGATTGATTTCATACGGAATAAACCGGTAGCATTCAATCCCACATTGTTCGGCGTGCCGCGCCATCTCTGTAATATAAGAAGCTTCACTATCTAAATGCAATGACATGATTCCCAATGCTATCAATTTTTTCTACCTCATTTTCAACAGTTATAGTCAAAAGCTAATTTTGTACAAAACCGAATGATGGCCTTTGCAGAAGGCCTGATTTTACCGGTTGGTTCATCGTTAAATTTAGAGGGCTTTGAGTTTACTTCAATTAACCATGGTTTGCCGTTTAGGTCCACACCAATGTCAATTCCCAATTCACCTGTAATCCCCTTGGAACGCAATCCGGTTATTTGAGCAATCCTAAGTGACAATTCTTTTATCATGTCTAGAGCTTCCAAGGCTTTTTTGGGCCCGAAGCAAAACCTTAATACCTCCAAAGGTTTTGTGGTGGTTCCACCTCTTGCAATATTGGAGACGATCTCGTTCTCTGCCCCGACTCTGGCAACAATCGAAGTAATAACCCACTGATGCTCATGATTTTTATGGCATAGTACTCTAAAATCCAAGGGATTAGAATCTATTGTGACGAGGGAAAGACCTTCTTGGATAATATAAATTGGCTTACCCAGTAAACTGAGAATTTTTCGATAGAGCTGATCAAATGGTAAATTTTGTTCCGTTCGATTCATAATGGAGGTCTGAAAGGAATAATGATTAGAGGTGGACTTCTCGATTTTGGTAATATGTCTTCCTTGGCTGCCATGAATTGGTTTGATAAAAACAGTATCATATTGCTGTACGAATAGTTCGAAGCTCTCTTTTGATAAAATTTGTGTTTCAGGAAGATAATTTTGTAGGTGTGGCTGTTCTCTAAGCCACTCATTTACCTCCCATTTTGAAAAGAATCGATCATTAAAAAGCGGGATCACCTGTTGTTCCAGCCCTGTACGAAACTTCTTAAATCTCGGTATTTGTTCAAGTTTGCGGGAGGCACGATTATAAATCACATCGGGTGAAGGAAGTTTGGCCGACAGCCATTTGCCTTCTTCATAGTAGTAACCAGTCTGGGCATATGATTCACAAGAAAAAACGTAAAAAAAACCGCCCTTCTCAGAAACTACTTGATGAAGTTCTTCGCAAAATTGCTGTAATCGAGAAAATGGTTTTTTTTCCGTCGGGGAGAATTCCATAAGCAACCCAATGATTGGTCCTAGTTTCATTGAATGGCTGGATGAATCATATTTTGTGAGAAATTGATATTTTTTTATTGGCAGTGATAGTTCAATGAAAATTTTTTCAGACATATGGATTTCATTGCCAAGCATTGGCTTAGTATGAACACTGACCTGAATTGAAGACCTTCCCAGTATAAGTGTTAATTCCGTCTCTATTTGCAATTGTTTGTATAATTGTTCAGATAATTGGATGTAGCACTCATCTACCTGTTTTTGAGGAACAATGGTGACAGGGATTAATGGAACAGACATAATCACTCCTCATTTATTTAAGTATAGGCATTTGCTGATATAGGTATGGTATGAAAATACAGGATAGAAGGTGAATTGAACATTCTCGCAATCAAGCGAATAGTTTGTTATAGTTGGGAAGAATTGTATTAAAAAAGGAGTGGACCTACAAATGGCAGTTAATTTATATGATTCTGCATATGCATTAGAAACGGCAATTCGCCAAAGTGATGAGTATAGACAATTACAGCAAGCTTATAATGAAGTGAACGCGGATCATCAGGCAAAGCAAATGTTTGATCACTTCCGGCAAATTCAATTAAACCTGCAGCAAAAACAAATGATGGGACAAAATATTTCCGAACAAGAGGTCCAACAGGCTCAGACTACTGTGGCACAAGTTCAACAAAACGAAAAAATTTCCCGCCTTATGCAGGCAGAACAACGCATGAGTATAATTATTGGAGAACTAAATCAATTAATCATGAAGCCTCTTGCTGAGTTGTATGGCGAAGTTTAATCTTAAAATCTAGTCCATCTTTCACTGCCCTGTTCTATAAATAAGTGAGGTCACATAAAACTGATATAGGAGTAACTTCACGAAGAACAGGGGGCAACAGGATGATTTACCGCATGCTAGCATTGAATATTGACGGCACGCTGTTACAAACCAATGGCCGAATGCACAAGGCAACAAAAGATGCCGTTGAATATGTACAAGGGAAAGGGATTTATGTAACACTTGTTACGTCACGCTGCTTCCCATCTGCCCAAAAGGTGGCAAAGGCGTTAAAGATAAAATTACCGTTAGTTACCCATCAAGGAGCCTATATTGCTGCTCCTGATTCTGAGCCACTTTTTGTTAAGCGGATCAATGAAGAAATCACCTATGATACGGTCCAATTACTTGAGACCTTACCTTGTCAAATCCGGCTTGTGCATGAGGAATTTTCCTTAGCGAATAAATTTAAATTGCATAATAATCTTCTGGCTAAAACGGTGTTTACCTCGGGGGATCCAATGTTCTATTCTCAGCAATTTGTGCCAACCCTGAGTGAATATTTACATGAACAAAAAGTGGCTCCTCCTAAAATTGAGGCCTATTTTGAAAAACCAAGAGACCTGGAGGATGCAAGAACGGCAATCGAAAAGATGTTTACCGAAATTCAGGCAATTAAGCTGGATTCCCTGCGTTTAGATATTGTACCTGCAGGCGTATCCAAACTGGATGGCTTGGCTCATTTGGGAAGCCATCTTGGCTTTGCGCTGAAAGAAATGGTCTATATTGGGGATTCCTTGGATGATATCCCGTTAATTGAAGCGACAGGTCTAGGTGTCTCCATGTGGAATGCTGGCTATGATGTTAAACGGGCCTCCGACTGGGTCACACGTTCGGAAAACGAACAAGGCGTTGCCTACATGGTAAAAGAACACTTCCGAAAGCAACAGCCAATCGAGTTTTTGCGGAAAATGAAAATTATTAAAAAGTAGTTATTATGAAAAATACCATGGGTGTGTAGGCCTGTGGTATTTTTGTTTGGAAATCAAAGGGCAAACTTCGGACAAGGCAAGGCGAAAAAAGC
>NZ_JBALNY010000155.1:0-13390 GCF_036962145.1 Bacillus sp. JJ1764
GGAAATATTAACGCCTCAAAAAAATATTTCGACAATCAGCAGGAATTTTATCTAAATACGAAGAAATATCTCAAAAAAGAAAAGGAGTGTAAAAAATTGATATTAAAAGAACTATATCCCCCACTAAGACTTCTTCAAACAGCAGCACTAAAGCGGCGATTAATCCCGGGGCATCCCAAACATGCTGACATCGAAAG
Source organism: Bacillus sp. JJ1764 (assembly GCF_036962145.1). NCBI lineage: Bacteria > Bacillati > Bacillota > Bacilli > Caryophanales > Bacillaceae > Bacillus > Bacillus sp. JJ1764. The sequence goes on from NZ_JBALNY010000155.1 coordinate 198, forward strand.
GGACCTCGCTAGACGAATCGCTGGGTATCGTGGTGAACTAACCTTAAGCAACTACCTCAAACAATATCCGCACGATCAATACATTATTATCCACGACCTTGAGCTGCAGTACAAAGAAATCCACTTTCAAATTGACAATCTTCTCCTCTCACAAAAATGGATCCTTATGAATGAAGTGAAAAATATCCAAGGCAAATTAACCTTTGATAATACATTTAATCAACTAACCCGTAAAAACGATGATGGAACAGAAGACGTTTTTGAGGATCCCAGGATTCAAGCAAAGTGGCATTATTATTTGTTAGGATGTTGGCTAGCCGAAAAACAGCTTAATTTTTTACCTATCGAATACCTTATTTTTTTTAGCAGCATAAAATCAATCTTAAAAACACATTCGGACAATCGCGAAGATTTCAGACACATCTGTAAAGGCAGAGAAATATTTCACAGGATTATAAATATTGAAAAACAGTTAAATAAACCAATTGTAGATAGGGCAACACTTGAGGGAATTGCCAACGCCGTGATTAGCTACCATAATCCTAAGCAGCATAATATTTTAGAAGAATATTCACTTCAAGTAAATGATCTTCAAACAGGTGTCAGGTGTCCTACCTGCTCTTATACTCCAATCTGCTACAAAGGGGGAATATGGCATTGCCCGAGTTGCGGTTGCAAATCAAAAGATGCGCATGTCGAAGCCATATATGATTTTTTCTATTTAATAAAACCAGAAATAACAAATTCTGTGTGCCGCGATTTTCTCTACCTTCCATCAAATAATGTTTCACAAAAGAAACTTCAATCACTTAAACTCCCCACCTCTGGAGCAACCAAAAACCGTGTATATTTCCCGAATCAAGAAAGGATGAACAAATGCGATTTTCTATGAAAAACGGAATCTTAAATCCCATTCATTTTTCAGCGGAGGATTCCTTTAAAATTTCCCAGATTCCAACGATCTCTCAACCGCAATTTAATGCTCAATTCCCCTTCAATCAGGACCTACAAAAGCACCTCATCGGAAAACAACTGCTACTGGACGATATCCCCTTTACACTCGAAATCATACAAGCACATTACGAAAATGGCTATCTCATTTACAAAAAAGGCATCGATATTCAAGGGAAGCAGCTCATTTGTCAACGTTGCGGTAATAAAAATCCACAACTATTCTCCACATTCCCATGCTCAAAATGTGGAGAAATCTGTTATTATTGCCGCCACTGTATTATGATGGGCAGAATCAGCGAATGTACTCCGCTTATTAGCTGGTGTGGCCCAGTGCCAGACACCATTATTCCTACAAAAATAATGGCTTGGCAAGGAATGCTTTCTGAAGGGCAGCAGGAGGCATCCAACAGAGTGGCTGATGCGATTAAGCAAAACAAAGAATGGTTAATATGGGCCGTCTGCGGGGCCGGGAAAACGGAGGTGCTTTTTGAAGGAATACAAGCATCGCTCGCCACGGGCAAAAGAATTTGCATTGCCACACCAAGAACAGATGTGGTTCTGGAACTTGCGCCACGCCTGAAATCGGCTTTTCCGGAGATTCCAATCGCGACCCTCTACGGGGGAAGCGAGGATCGGCATATGTACGCATCATTAACCATTGCCACAACCCATCAATTATTGCGATTTTACCATGCTTTTGATGCAATCATTTTAGATGAAGTTGACGCCTTTCCGTATACAGTAGAAGAATCACTGCAATATGCTGCCATTCATGCTCGGAAGCTGACCTCTGCGATGATTTATTTGACTGCCACTCCCAATGAAAAATGGCAAAGAGAATGCCGGTATGGAAGGAGAAGTTTTACCACAATTCCGGCTAGATTTCATCGTTATCCACTTCCAGTTCCAAGATTTGAATGGTGTGGGAACTGGAAAAAGCAACTGCAAAAAGGGAAACTTCCACCAAATGTTCTCCGCTATCTCCAAAAAAGGATCCAAATCGGAAAACAGGCATTAGTATTTTTTCCGCATATTGAGTTAATGGAAAAAGCTCTGCCTATTTTGCAGCAATTCTCCCCAAAAATTGAAGCTGTCCATGCTGAAGATCCGGAGAGAAAAGAGAAGGTTCAAAGGATGAGAGCCAAGCAAACACCATTGTTGTTGACGACGACCATTCTGGAGCGAGGCGTAACGTTTCCGAATATTGATGTCGTAGTAGTTGGGGCGGAGGAGGCCATTTTTTCAGAAAGTGCCCTCGTTCAAATTGCCGGAAGAGCAGGAAGGAGCAAAGATTTTCCATACGGTGATGTAACCTTTTTTCATTATGGTAAAACTTCAGAGATGCTAAAGGCCAAGAAACAGATTATGTCCATGAACCGTGAAGGCGTGAAACGAGGTCTTATAGAGTTTATAGATAGAAAGGAGAATCAATCATGAATTTATTTGGACAGGATCAATGCATCATTTGTAATCAGAGGATACAACCGGAAGTAGGCTGGATTGCTCTTTTTTCAAGAGAAAAGGAGTGTTTGCTTTGTCCTAGTTGTGAAGGAAGATTTGAACACATAACTGGGGAGCAGTGCCGGATTTGCAGTAGGCCATTTTTGCAACTAGATGAGAAGTTTCAGCATGGGGACTTGTGCCATGATTGCTTCCGGTGGGAGGAGGATTCCGTTTGGAAAGAGTTGTTGGAAAGAAACATATCCCTATTTTGTTATAATGATTTTTTGAAAGAAGTGATTGCGAAATTTAAATATCGTGGAGATTATGTAATAGCCAAGATTTTTGCCCAATGGCTCAAGGTTGAAATTTCAAATATGGAAGGAGATCTTTATGTTCCGATTCCTCTAAGCGAAGAAAGACAGTACGAGCGGGGCTTCAACCAGGCAGCCGCCCTGTTGAACGAATCCGGACTTCCCTCAACTGAGATCCTCACCAGAACCCACACCGAAAAACAATCCAAAAAATCACGGACCGAACGAATCCACCTCCCCCAAGTCTTCCAACTCAAACCCAACACCCAACTAAACGGAAAATCCATCATCCTCATCGACGACATCTATACCACTGGCTCCACCCTAAGGCACGCCGCCAAACTTCTCAAAAGCGCAGGCGCACAAACTGTTCGATCAGTCACCATAGCAAGATAAATAGCGATAAAAAGGTGAAAAAAGGTGAAAAAAGGTGACAGGCACCGCCCGTGGACAAAATGCCATTTTGTCCTTATGGGGTGGACAACTGTAATGGAGACACGGTAAAAAGGCGGCGATCCACATCGCCGCCGATCCTAGTATTACTGTACCCTCATATTTAGGGCTTTTTGGGCGATTTGGATGTCATGGCCCAGTAGTTGGCCAAGGTCATATGCAGGGTAGTAGCCATGCTTGTGCATGTAGTTGAATACGCGCTCGTGCCCGCGGATGGCACTAACTAATTGGTTGGTGAAGGCTGTTCGTAAAGAAGGTGTGGCGGTTTCGGTGACCGCTCCTGCTAAATTTCGTACCAAGGTTTTGGAAAGGCCTAATAAGTCCGCAGCGAAAAATCCTAAATCTTGACGGACATCTTCTGTATCTCTTGCTTGATATCCTTGGGCGTTTGGATAGAACTTTAGTAATTCCCTCAGGTTGGACTCAAGATCATGAATGCATGTAAGATATAATTCTTTTAACTCAGAATCAGTCACTTTATTTACTGACATTTTCAATTTCATTAAACCGGTCGATTGGAAAGCAACCATTTCATGTAGTTCCAAAGTCTCGTGCCAGGCTAATAATCTTCTCTCTTCATGGCTCATTTCAGACTCCTCCTCTATTTTACATCGATTTACCATATTCCCAAGGGCTTTTGGTGGAAACTTGTTCCAACTAATATTACAATAAAGGTGAGTAACTAATTATTTTAGTAAAAGTTACCAAATGGGGTCAAATAAGGTTAAAAACATTGTCACTATTTGTCTGATGTTTTTGTCAAAAAATCGACAAAATTTTAATGCTGATTTAGCAGGATTATCATAGGGCAAAATAGAAATGTTAATACATAGCCTTAATAAAAGGAGGAGTCCAAATGAACTATAACGTACGTGGTGAAAACATTGAGGTAACTCCAGCAATCAGAGAGTATGTAGAGAAGAAAATATCTAAATTGGAGCGTTATTTTACCGAAGCACCTAATGCAAAAGTAAATGTGAATCTTAAATTCAATGCAGATAAAACTTCTAAAGTAGAGGTAACCATTCCGCTGCCTCAGCTTGTTCTACGTGCCGAAGAAACAAATAGCGATATGTATGCTGCTATTGATCTTATTACTGATAAGCTGGAACGCCAAATCCGCAAGCATAAAACAAAAGTAAACCGTAAATTCCGTGAAAAAGGGGATGTCTCTTTCCAATTCACGACTATTAATAATACAGAAGTTCATGATGATGAAGATCTTGAATTAGTCCGTACTAAGCGCTTTGACCTAAAGCCAATGGACAGCGAAGAGGCAATCCTGCAAATGAACATGCTAGGTCACAGCTTCTACGTATTTACAAACTCCGACACGAATCGTACCAACGTTGTTTACAAACGTAAAGACGGACGTTATGGCTTAATTGAAGCTCAATAAAATATTAACGCCACTCTGGGTAACTAGGGTGGCGTTTTTTGATGGGCAAAATGAAGAATTCCCCACTTGCGAAATCCCTTGAATCAACCCAATCTACAACGCAGCGATTATGAAGGAAATATTTTTATTAAAAAAAGTTTATAAAAACCACCCAAAAAACTAATCCTCCTTCGTATCATCTAGTACATCAACAAGGGAGGAACAATTCCGACATGAAAAACAAAAAACTCGCAAGTTTAGTAACCAGCAGTGTGTTAGCATCAACTTTGATTCTATCTTATGGAGTGGGTCCTGCGTTTGCAGAAGATGAAACAACCGTAAAAACGGAGACTAGTGCCACAACAACGGATTCCGCTGTTAGCACGGACACGAATGCCACTACTGATGAAGCAGCAACGACGGAACCAGAAGGCACTTCAACTGATTCGACTGTTACAGCGGATGACAACGGTACAACTGAACGAGTGGAAACGACTGAAGCAGATACTTCTGATAATACCGCCACAGAAACAGAGGCAACCGAGGAAAACAAAGCGGATGAAACGGAAAATGTATCAGATGAAGCCGAGAAAGCACAGGATGATGAATCAGCGCAAGTGACTGATAATGAAAAGACACCATCATTGGTTCCAGGCGATTTCTTCTATTTTGTAAAATTAATGACGGAAAAGATCCGCCTTGCTTTAACATTTGATGATCATAAAGAAGCACAGCTATTATCACAATTTGCTGGTGAGCGAATTGCCGAGGCAAACGCTTTAATTGCTGATGGAAAATCAGATGACGCCGAGGACGTGCTAAAAGAAGCAATCTCTACTCAAGAGCAAGCTGCTGATAAACTAACAACTGATCAAGGGGCAACAAAAGAGGAATCAGATGAGACGAAAACTGAAACATCAGAAATTAAAGCGAGTTTAGCTCATAACATTGATGCCTTATCTGCCGCATTGACTCATGTAAAGAACCCAACCGCTCAAAAGGCGATTATGAAAAATATTCAAAAGTCATTTGCTAAACTAGATAAGAAACTTGCAAAACTTGAAGAAAAAGATACTAAATTGGCTGAAAAAATGAGCAAAGTAAAAGAACAGGTATCCGATGATACAGAAGGTAAGACTGAAGAGGCTACAGACGAAACCGAAGTAAAGAGTGATGCTACAGACGAAACCAAGAATACTACTGAGGCAGTGGAAGAGCCAGCCAGCCAAACTCAAGGACAAGCCATTACTGATTCAGATGAAAATCAACAGGTTGATGTGAGTAAGACTGAAGTGAAAGGAAAGCCAGTAATTAATAAAGGTCAACAGAAAAAGCAAGAAGTTGCTCAAAAGGTACAAGTGAAGCAACAACAAGCTGCAAATAAAACTCAAGAAAATCAGCAAAAGGCTGCTGAAAAAGCCCCACAAAAGGCTGAAAAGCACGAAGAAGGAAAAAAGGGAAATCATTAAGTAGTGTACAAATGAGGGGGCGCTAGTAATAGGTGCGCCTTCTTTTTTTATACAGGCATACAATATGTCCGTTATTTTTTAGTGAAATAATGCCATTCCAATTAAGGGGGAATGACCAAAAAAATGAAGAAAAAAGTATTATCCTTTTACAATTTAAGGTATTTAGTAATAAAAAGAGCTGGCACACATTCGTACCAGCTCTTTCTTATAATGCTTAACTTATTGCCCCATGACAGTTCTTATATTTCTTGCCGCTTCCGCAAGGGCATGGGTCATTGCGGCCAATGTTTTCTTTGTTTACTTTTGGTTTCTTTTTCACATTTTCGCCGTCTTCTTTTGGATTCACGGCTTGGCCCTTAGCCACTTCCTGGCGTTCCAAGTTATTGCGGATTTCCGCTTTCATAATATAAAGGGCTGTTTCTTCTTCAATCGACTGAATCATCGCCTCAAACATTGCGAAGCCTTCATGCTGGTATTCGCGAAGCGGGTCGGTCTGACCGTAAGCACGAAGGTGAATGCCTTGGCGCAGCTGGTCCATTGCGTCGATATGGTCAATCCAATGTGAGTCAACTGCACGCAGCGTAACGACCTTTTCAAATTCGCGCATTTGCTCTGGATAGAGTAGCTGTTCTTTTTCCTCGTAGCGTTCTCTCACCTTCGCATAGATGGTTTCCACGATGTCATCCGGATCTTTTCCTTTTAAATCGTCTAAGGTGATGTCCCCTTCATGAAGCAAGTTGGCATTGCAATAGTCCACAACCCCTTGAAGGTTCCATTCTTCCTCATCCTCATGACGAGAAGCGTGTGCTGCCACATTGCGCTCAATGGATCGTAAAATCATACTTTGAACAATTTCACGAAGGTTTTCAGATTCCATTACTTCATCACGTTGCTTATAAATGATCTCGCGCTGCTGGCGAAGAACATCGTCATACTGCAGCAATTGTTTACGGGCATCAAAGTTGTTGCCCTCCACGCGTTTTTGCGCGGATTCAACAGCACGTGACACCATTTTGCTCTGAATTGGCTGAGTATCATCCATTCCAAGGCGCTCCATCATAGTTTTCATATTATCAGAACCGAATCGGCGCATTAATTCGTCTTCCATCGATAGATAGAACTGGGTTATACCAGGGTCCCCTTGACGTCCGGAACGTCCGCGGAGCTGGTTATCAATCCGGCGGCTCTCGTGGCGCTCGGTACCAATGACAGCAAGTCCACCGACTTCTTTGACACCTTCGCCGAGCTTAATGTCCGTACCACGACCGGCCATGTTGGTCGCAATCGTAACAGAACCAGTTTGTCCAGCTTCGGCAATAATTTCAGCCTCACGGGCATGGTTTTTCGCATTCAAGACGTTATGGCGAATGCCTCTTTTAATCAGCATCCGAGAAATCAATTCAGAGGTTTCAATCGCTACCGTACCGACAAGGATCGGCTGTCCGTTTTTATGACGCTCTGCAATATCTTCCACAACGGCATTGAACTTGCCTTCCATGGAGGCGTAAATTAAATCAGCACGGTCGTCACGGACTATTGGTCTATTTGTCGGTATGACGATAACATTCATATTATAAATGTTACGGAATTCCTCTTCTTCCGTTTTAGCAGTACCGGTCATCCCGGCCAGTTTTTCATACATACGGAAGTAGTTTTGGAAGGTAATCGTCGCCATCGTCTGGCTTTCGTTCTGAATTTCCACACCTTCTTTGGCTTCAATCGCCTGGTGCAACCCTTCACTGTAGCGGCGGCCCTTCATCAAACGACCGGTAAATTGGTCAACGATGACAATTTCACCATCTTGGACCACATAATCAACGTCTAAATGCATGGTCACAATTGCTTTTAATGCCTGATTAATATGGTGGTTTAAGGTAACATGCGAATAATCGAACAGGTTTTCAATACCGAAAGCCTTTTCTGACTTGCTGATTCCTTCTTCGGTCAGCATAACGGCTTTGGTTTTTTCATCGTACGTATAATCGATATCCTTCGTGAGCGTACGAACAAACGCGTTTGCTTGGATATAAAGAACCGTCGACTTTTGTGCTGAACCGGAAATAATCAATGGTGTCCGGGCTTCATCAATTAGAATGGAGTCAACCTCGTCAATAACCGCATAAAAGAGCGGTCGCTGAACCTTTTGTTCCTTATAAAGCACCATGTTATCGCGCAGATAGTCGAAGCCAAATTCGTTGTTCGTACCATAGGTAATATCAGCAGCATAAGCAACCTGCTTTTCATCCTTATCCATGCTGTTCAAGTTCAAGCCTACTGTTAGTCCCAAAAATTCATATAGCTGACCCATTTCAGTGGCGTCACGGCTAGCTAGGTATTCGTTGACAGTTACAACATGAACGCCTTTGCCAGACAGGGCATTGAGGTAAACCGGCATGGTCGCAGTCAAGGTTTTCCCTTCACCGGTCTTCATTTCAGAAATATTCCCTTCATGAAGGGAAATACCTCCCATTAATTGTACATGGTATGGGTAAAGGCCAAGCACACGGCGAGCGCCCTCGCGCACAACCGCAAAGGCTTCAACAAGGAGGTCATCGAGTGTCTCACCCTGTTGATAGCGGGCCTTGAATTCAGCCGTTTTTTCACGAAGCTGCTCATCTGATAATCTTTCTGTTTCTGACGCAAGCGCATCAATTTTTACGGCAAGCTTATCCAATCGCTTTAGCTCACGCTTATTTAAGTCAAATACTTTATCTAAGATCCCCATTAAGTAATGAACGCTCCTTTTTATCGAGACTCAAGAAATCATTTCGCCAAACATCTTTTTAAAAATAAATAGTCATTTCCATAATCATCTTACCATTTCCAGTATGGAGTGACAACAATAGAGGTCATACAACCTTGTTCGGAACTTTGTCAAATATGACAATAATATGGAAGTTCTAGGTAGTCTTAACCAGAATAATCCAAAACGAATTATAATAGAATTAGTTTTTGTATGTAAGCGTTTTAGTGTGTATAAAAATTCTAATGCATACACATAAACACTATTTTAATATTATTAATAAAAACTATGTATATCAAGGTTTATGTGGCTTTTTATAGGTAAAATGTAACAATTCTGTGAATGAGTAAATATTCACAATTTGTACATTGGAATATACCTATTGAAGTCGGATACTACTGTTAGAGAGGTAAAAATGGAAAATAGATAGAGAATCAATAAAATATGGGAAGGGTGAGGAAAGTGGCCATATGGGGGAAGAAGAGAAAGAAAGAGACCGATCCCGAAACTAGAGAAGAGAAAAAAAAGGGCCTATTCCGCAGACTTTGGCAAAAAATCAAAAACATAGATTGGAAGGATCCCGTCACACGTTGGAAAGCGATGTTTGTTTCGCTAATAGCTTTAATTGTAGTGGGAGGCGGAGGTTATGGAGTCATAACCTTTACAAACTCGCCAACATTCTGCTCCAGCTGTCACGAAATGGCACCCGAATATACTACCTATACAGCCAGTGCGCATAACCAAATCTCCTGCGTACAGTGCCACATTAAACCGGGATTTATCAACATGGTAACCCACAAAATGAAATCTATGAAAGAAGTTTATTACCATGTAACCGGTGTTCCTGAACAAATTGTCCAAACAGAAGAAGAAGCGATTTCTAATCAAAACTGTTTACAATGCCACTCCAAAAACCGCCTTGTCACTGCATCCGGTGACTTAAAAGTGAACCACAAAGGACATATTGAACAAGATATCCCTTGTATTACCTGCCACCAAGGTGTAGTGCATGCGAAAATTGCCAGCCGTGGCATTAACGTTGAAGAAGTACGCGGTGAATACACCAAAGAAACCGCAGAAAAGTTAATGGAGAAAAAATATCTGGCTCCAAATATGGGAACCTGTATTGACTGTCACGACAAAGTCAACAACGGAGAAAAACCATGGAAGGAACTTTCCTACAGCGTTCCGCCAAATCCTGAAGAAGTCGATAAAAAATTAGAAGAAAATAAGAAGACATCCACAGAAAGCACTACAACTGAAACAACAACAGCGGGCGAAGGTACAGAGGCAACGGTAGCCGAGCATGATCAAAAAACACAAGATATCATTTTGCAAGCCATCGGTAAACAACAAAAAGATGTCAAACTCTCAATGGTATGCGAAACCTGCCATAAGAAAATAAAAGTCCCAGCCAACCACAAAGTAGCTGACTGGAGCCAAGCACACGGCGGCACCGCCATTCAAGAACTCAACAAATGCGTCAACTGCCACCAAGACTCAAAATGGATCAGAGAAATTCCAAAAGAAGACATCATCTCTCTATTGAAAATGAAGCAGCAGGAAACGGAAACATCCAAATATACACCAAACCTTACAGTGGTTAAAGAGCAATCACGTGTGAACAAATTCTGTAGTGCTTGTCACGGTAATCGTCCTCCAGGACACGTTCAAAGTGATCAATGGTTAACCGCTCACGCAGTCAAAGCCCAAACACCAGAGCAAAAGGCCGAATGCTACGTCTGCCACGATCGCGAAAAACCGAAAGAAGGTTCAACAGAGGTCAAAGCACCAACCGATGTATATTGCCAATACTGTCATAGAACCGGCTTCAAGACGGATGTGAAGAATTAAACCATCGTAACAGGGGGGACTCATTATGGAAGAGGAGCGTAACGAGCTGCCGGCCCCTCCCAAATCTCGCTATAAATTATTTAAATATGCAACCATGGTGGTGTTGTTTCTAGCTGTTTTCTTTGGTCTTGGATACTTCGGACTGGAGGCAACATCAACATCAGAGTTTTGCTCCTCCTGCCACGAGATGAAGCCGCAATATTATACGTGGAAGGCTTCATCTCACAGCGAGGTTGAATGCGATAGCTGTCATATTCAACCAGGAGTAGAGAATTACGCTAAAGCAAAAGGAGAAGGTATCTTAGAATTATACAAAAATCAAACCGACAATTATTTGGCTCCAATTAAAATGCCAAAACTCATTCCGGATTCAGCTTGTGAAAAGTGTCACAATTTAGCAACCCGTGATGTCACTGCTTCTGGTGATATCATCATTCCTCACATGAAACATAAGAAAGAAGGAATTAAATGTACGGAGTGCCATAGTGGAGTAGCTCATGGAAAAATATCGGATCGAAAAGTTACCTACAAGAGCGATTATGGCAAATGGGACGAAAAACTGGGCGTTGCTTTCATGAGTGATAAAAAGTATACAAGCCCGGATATGGATACTTGCATGGAATGCCACAAGGCTAGGAAAGTATCCGTTGAATGTAAAACTTGTCACGAAACAACCATGGTTCCGAAAAACCATAAAACAGAAGAATTTAAATCTGGAGGTCATGGGAAAATTCAACCTTCAGATTTGAAAAAATGCGAACAGTGCCATTCTTATATGTCCAAAGAAAGTTATGACTTATTTAAAGAAGAACCTGTTTACTCTCAATTTTTAGAAAAAGGAAGTACAGATACAAGTGGATCTTCCAATGGTTTAACGGTTACTCAATATGCGAAGACCAACACCTTCTGTAAAGATTGCCATGGAAAAAAACCTGAAAGTCATAGAATTTCATCGTTTATGACAAGACATGGAACCTTATCAAAGGATACACAAAAGTGTTTCACTTGCCACGATAATCGGATTACAAGTGAATCGCCGGTCACAAAAGTACAATGCGCTTCCTGTCATCCGAGTTCACACAAGGATACTTGGCGGAAAAGACATCCAATTGAAGTGCCGCAAAATCAGAAATTTAATAAAACATGTTTAAGGTGCCATGTAGAAAAAACGTGCACAAAGTGTCACAAAAATAATTAGTTAAGAGAAAAGATTCCGAGAGGGGAATTAAGTATGGAAGCAGAGAAAGTACCTCAGGAAATGGAAAATAAAACAGCAGAGAAAAAAACTAAAAAGCAGCCAAAAACGTTTAAGAAGAGAACAGCATTCCTTCTGTTATTACTTACATTAGGTATTTCAGTAGGTACTGGTTATGCTCTCGGTCACTTTTATTTTTGGAATGACATTGATATGAAGCGAGTGAATGAACAACTAGATTACTATAAAGAAGCTGTCAGGAAAGATCCTACTAATCTAGAAGACCGAATTGTGTTAGGGTACACCTATTACTTAAAAGATGAAAATGACGAAGCAATCAAACAGTTCGAATATGTATTGGATAAAGATAAAAATTATTATGATGCCCATTACAATTTAGCGTTGGTTTATATTAAGGAAGAAAGCTACAATGAAGCACTAATTGAATCTGAGAAGGCTGTGAAAATTGCTCCTAAGGACTATAAGGGTTATGTGCAAATGGGGATCGCCTATCGAGGATTAAAAGAGTACGACAAGGCTACAAAGTCCCTTGAAGAGGCGAATAAGCTGGCTCCAACGAATTCTGATATTATTTATCAAATCGGCATGGTCGCTGAAGCACAAGGGAAATATAAAGATGCAATTGCAATCTATAAGGATGCCCTTCAATATGATCCGTTATATAAGGATGCCCTTGATGGGCTTGATAGATTAAAAGATAAAGACACAAAGGCTAAGGGTGAATAACAATGAAAAGACGTAATGTATATATAGGAATGGCCCTTATTGCTATTACCACGGCAGCAGTTTTCACCTTTTTATTTATGAATCAAACAAAAGCCATTGATACGGGATTAATCGATGCCCTGAATCCAAAGGGAGCGCCTAAATACAGCCAGCAACTTACCGGGGATTTTGATAAACCAATGGCTAAACCGATGGATGTCACCGCCAATAGTTCGTTTACGTATGTATCGGATACGAATAATAAACGAGTACTTGCCTTTGATGTCGGTGGCAACTTACTATACGCTTTTGGTGAGGCAGGAACCGGTAAGGGACAATTTGAATTCCCTTATGGAATTTCAACTGATGACCAAGGAAAGGTATACGTAGCCGACTTATATAATGGAAAGATTTCAATTTTCAATGAAAAAGGGAAATTCATTGATTACTTTGCTCAAAAAACAATGACCGATAAGCAAATTTCATCACCGGCAGCGTTAAGAATTATTGATAAAAAAGTGTACATTACTGATATTAAAACAAATAAAGCCTATGTTTTCGATATGAATGGGAAACTGCTTCTAGAAGTAGGGAAGCCTGGCACAAAAGAAGGTGAGTTCAATGCTCCTAACGGTATTACTGCCGACGATGAAGGTAATATTTACGT
>NZ_JBALNY010000016.1:0-6249 GCF_036962145.1 Bacillus sp. JJ1764
GCATAAGTACAGATAATAACATAGACAAAAATTCCGACCAGCAGCATTGTTTTGCCTTTAAATTTATCGGCAAGCCGTCCATAAAGAATAGCAAACGGGGCGGCGACAACCTGAGTGGCAAATAAGATGATTAACAAATTCGTAGAATCGATTCCCAAATCTGACCCATAGGCGGTTGACATCGTGATTATCGTATTAACCCCATCAATATAAAAGAAATAAGCAATTAAAAATAGAAATAAAGGTCGATACAATTTGATTTTTTTGAACGTATCAAACAACTGTTTAAATCCATTGGAAATCGGGTTTGGAACACGTTCTTTATAATAGATTTGNNAAATAGGCCCCACCACAACGCCGTAATGGCAAAGGAGATTTGACTAGCAACTGTTACTGATAATGGCAATATGTTTTGCTGAGATAAGACAATCAAGGCAATTCCGATGATGAATGGGATTGTGCTGCCAATGTAGCCCAGTGCAAAGCCTTTGGAGGAAATATTATTCATCCTCTCTTCTGTCGTCACATCAACAAGAAAAGCATCATAGAAGATGTTCGTACCGCCAAAGCCAATGACCGTTAGCATATAGCAGATTAAGAGAATCAGCCATTGTTGGCTTGGAACAACCGCGAGCATAAAGGTGAAAATAATACCAAGGGCAAAGAAAAAGGTGAAGAATTTCTTTTTAAAACCTTTAAAATCGGCGATACTGCCCAAAACAGGTGCACAAATGGAAATTAATAGCGTCGCAATCGAATTGGCATATCCCCAATAAGCAGTCGAGGTTGCGGCCGCAATTCCGGCTCCTTTTGCAGCTGCCTTGAAATATAACGGGAACACTGCTGTTGTGATGAGGATGGAGTAGGCGGAGTTGGCCCAATCATAAAACACCCAGCTTTTTTCTTGCTTGGACATTCGGCTCATCGTTTTTCCTCCTTTATGGATTTATCGTTGTAAAATTTCCTCGATCACTTTTCCATCCGTGTCGCCTAAGCTAACACCTAGAAGCCTTGCAAAGGTGGGACCTTCATCAACTAACCTTGCATGCGGCAGAGTAACGTGTTGAATTCCTTTGCCCGCCGCCATGAAAATGGTTCCATATTCCTCCTTGTCTGGTGAATAACCATGGGTGGCCAGGGTGTACTTTTTATCAATATGGGCCACTTCTTTGGTGATCTCTTTGATATATTCCCCCTCATAGTCTTCTAAAAAATAATAACCCCGCTGTGCTTCCAACATAAAAGCACATGCGCCATCAGCCCCTTTTGCAGAGGCTTGTTCTCCTGTTAAAAACGATTCAATTCCCGAATCAGGTTCTTGAATCCATTTTTCTAACAAGGTTTTCAGGATGGAATAAGTCTCTTGGTCATGGCGGTTTTTAAGATAAATATATGCCGAGCCATCACAGGTTTTGCAGTAGGCCTTCCAATCTATTAATTTGCCTTTAGGATTGACCTGGATGAGCTGGTGTTGTTTAAATAAAACATTAGGACTGACAGCTTTATTTTCATCTAAAGCACTATGGTCTCCCAATAGAACAACAGTGGAGTTTTCATAGATTCCGCTTTCTTTAAGGGCTTCTAGAATCCTGCCAAGCCGCTCGTTGTGCCGGTGAATAGCGGCGATGGCTTCCTCTGATGAAAAACCGTGATCATGGCGTTTAGAGTCTAAATCGGTAAAATGAACCATTAAAAGGTTAGGTTTCTTCGTCATAATAGTGTCAACTGTTGATTCCAAGACAAAGTCGTCCAGTTCTGGCTGACTAAGGCTTTTGCGGATATGTCCGAATTTTTTATTTAACTCCCATTGATAGCGGGGAGTGCCACTCATAAGCGAGACAAGGATTTGATTTTGCCATGGGCGGTTTGCGAAGATCTCAGGCATATTATAGTCAATATCCGCTTTCCCGGTGATCGGCCACAACAGGGCGGCGGTTGTCATGTTTGCTTTTTTCACCTCATCATAGAGGGTGGTTCCTTTGATCGATTCTCTGAACCAATTCCAATCGGGGGATGTTCGTCCAGGCTGTAGCAGCGTATTATTGATGACGCCATGACGGTTTGGATAGTTCCCGGTCACGAGGGTGGCATGGCAAGGATAGGTGACAGATGGATAAATCGAATCCACCTTTTCAATATAAGCACCTGTTTTTAAAATAGTTTGAAAGTGTGGTAGTTCCTTGATGATAGGAAAATCTAACGCAGAAAGGCAATCGAACGAAATAATAATTAAGTGCTCAGTAAGTCGTTTCATCGAAAAACCTCCGAATTGAGTAGCAGGTAACTTAATTGTACTATAACTGGCATTAGGTCCGTTACAGAATATTTATAATGTTTTTAAAACAATGTTCATTTGAGAAGAGTGCTGTTGATCCTTGTCCTCGATAAGGAGAGTAAACCAAGATTGTTATTGGTTTCAATGATGGTCTTTCCGTCCAGCAATTGGTAAGATAATTCATCAGTCCAGATAAAGGGTTGATCTGGATCATCTTTGATTCTTACAATGTTGTAGTTTTTGGTACATATTCGCTTTATGATTTTGTTTTTACGTTCCGAGGTGTTCCAGGTAATGACCAGTTTCAAAAATAAACCCCACAATCCAGAAAAACTCATATTTTTCAATGGACTGCTGGTGAATTGAAAAATGGGAAGTTTCCTACCATCATTAAAGGTTACGATTGCATGGATAGCTGCTGCATAATGGACATCTCCGGATAGAATAATGAGTGTTGATGGAATCCAATTAGCTGTTTGTTCTAAAAAAGTGGTGAAGCCCAGCCCGTTATATTTCCATGCTTCGAAATCAAAGGTAGTCTGGACTTCAACTCCCAAAACCCGTAATGGATAAACACCTTTATGTAAAAATGATTCAATCAGTCCCATTCCATAAACGGGTGTTGCTGAAACGATGATCAGTGGAGTGTTGCTTTGCCAGCCGCTGTCTCGAACTTTATTGGTAATGTTTCTCCAGCCGCGTTCGCTTAACAGCAGAGGAGTACTTGCTGTTTCTTCCATCACTTTGCCCATTTTTACAGGAGTTGGGGTAGGATCATCCTCCCTCTGGGTTCTAGTGTCAAGAAAGACCGCTTTTGGATAAGTTGGCGCGACATAATCCCATGAATTGAAATTCCAGAGAGTTTCTATCCAAGATTGATATGATTCGGAGTATATTTTAGGTGATTTCAGATAGGATTTAATTGTTTTGATAAATGAGTGATCAAACGAATCTGGATCATTGCCCCAGCCCTGGAAGGCCCAATAGGCTGTTAAACCATTGGCAATGACATGTCTCCCCAAGGGGCTGTTAGTATAGATGTTGTTTTTCCAAGACTTGGAAAGATTCCAATCATCTGTTATGTCATGATCGTCAAATATCATATAGGTTGGAATATTGGCCAACAAACGTCTTACTTTGAAAAGAGTTTCTTGGAAGGAAACCAGTGCCCCCTGTTGTTCCATATATTTTTGATACAGTTTATTTCTTTCTGCTTTGTGCTCCTTATCCGAATGGATGTCGTGAGGAAATGTAAAATGGATGATCTTCTCCTGTTCTGCTTCTTCAAACGAATGGAATAAGTGGAGTGCTTGGGCAGTCTCCCATAAAGCAGGGCTCCAGGCTAATAAGTACATGGCCGCAAACTCGCCGAGCTCCATTAAATGGTTTTCAGCATGATTGGAAGTAAATTGACAGAAATTTTCCGTGATGTATTGCCGCCCATTTAATTGCTGCAGCCGTTCTTGGAATAGGGGAAGCTTTAGGGTACTGTCAATCTCTTCTAAGGGTTCTCGTTCTCCAATTAATTCCTTGCTAAACGTTGTAATCGTCCGGAAGATCGGATGAGCCACGTCGTCTGCGTAAATTTGGTCTCCCATTAAAAAGAGAGAATCGGGGCGTTTCTCAGGTTTGTTATAAGATTCAACCATGATAGCATCAGCTAGCGATAAGGCATCATCCTCTTCACCATGCAACTTGCGACAGGAGCCGTAAAAAATGGTAGACTCCTTTTGATTTTTTATAAAGAAGGTAGGATATTTGAGCGAACCATAAACAATGGAGTAAGGATGGTTAGGCGATAGTAAATTTAAGCTCTCAAGGGAATGTTGATGTTCACCATCATAAAAATGCAAGTTATAACCAATTAACTCTTCGAAGGGAAATGTCGGTTCCTTTGGATAGAGGCTAAGCAGGTAAATAAACAGTCTTTTTCCTAATTGAATAGATTTTACTTTTAGGCCAGTCTCAAGAAGTATGTAGTTGAACGCTTCCTTCTCATCAGTAGAAGTAATTTTATAAAAATCAGTTGTGATCTTAACCATTCGGCTTGTTGCTACCCACAAACAGACACGTCCTTCCTCGCACCTGCGAACAATCGGCCCTGCAAGTAATAATGGAAAATCTACTGTCTTCACTTTTCCACCTCTTTTACGTTCATTCTTCCTGTCTTTGTTTTAGTATATAGTACCATCCCATTTGATAGTTGTCATAATTTTGCCAATTGTACCGTGAGATTCAGACGTTTTTAAGGATTATACTAAATGTAGTATATTTCCAAATATGTTTGTTTTAGCTGTTTTTTCCGAAAAACCATTAAGAATTTGGAGGGGCATTTTTATGAAGACGTTGCTTGTTTATTGCTCATCCCATGGTACTACAGAAAAGGCTGTAAATATTCTTTGTGAGCACTTGGAAGGAGAAGTGCTTGCCGTTGATTTAAAACGGGATAAAGTGTTTTTCGATTTGCAAGATTTTGAAGGGGTTATTATCGGCGGATCGATTCATGCAGGAGAAATTCAATTAAAGATTAAGAACTTCATTAAAAAACATCATGATGAACTAATAGAAAAAGAACTGGGGTTATTCCTGTGTTGCATGAATGACGGGGAAGTAGCTATGGAACAATTTAATCACGCATTTCCACATGATTTAAGAAAAAATTCTATAGCCATGGGCCTATTTGGAGGTGAATTCCTCGTCTCCAAAATGAACTTCCTAGAAAGACAAATCGTCAAAAAAGTCGCTGGCATCACCGCTGAACAATCCAAACTCGACATTTCTGCCATCATGGAATTCGCCATGCGCTACAACTCCGTCAAAGTCCCTGTATAATAGGTGTGCGTTAACAAGGTCGATTTATAAAGGATACACGTGTCACACCATATTTGAATAGGAGTCAACCAAAAAAACGTTTCTGCGCAAACTTGCAGAAACGTTTTTTGGTGACTATTTGGGTGACAGGCACCATATGTGGACAATTGTCCTCCTGTGGTGGACACCCTGGGTCATAAACGGTTTAACTGGCTTTTTGGCCGGTTGGTTGTTGTTTTTTGCCTTTTAGTTTTAGGTAGATTGGTATTCCTATTATGGTGATGCCGATTGAAAGAAGGGCATCGGTTGGTGAGTTGATTAGGGTGCTGCCTACGATGTAAAGTGCTCCTAGAGTTGCAATCAGTGGTGTGATTGGGTAAAGTGGCACTTTGTATAGGTTTGTTTCTTCTTTTTCTCTTTTTCGAAGTATAAATACTGCGAAGAAGGCTAATCCGTAAAAGATGAAGACGGAGAACATGGCAATGTCTGATAGTTTGTCAGGGTTGGAGACAAGCATCATGATAATGGCGATGGCCATTTGTGAGATGGTTGCCCCAACCGGCGTTTTGTATTTAGGATGCACATATGACAGTGATTTTGATCCAGGTAAGAAGCCGTCTACAGCCATAGCAAATGGAATTCGCGGAAAGGTTAAAATTTTACCGTTTAAACAGCCAAAGATTGACACGAGAATTCCGATTGTAATCAGGTTTCCGCCCAAGTTTCCAAATAAAATCGATGCAGCTGTGCTGGCCGCATTCGGACCTAGTTCCACAATCTTGCTTGCTGGCAACACATGCAGCATGGCGATGTTTACCAAGATATAAGCAGCAATGACGACTGCAATACCAGTTATAATTGCTTTTGGCAGTGTTTTGCCAGGATTTTTCATTTCGCCGGCCATAAATCCGACGTTCATCCAGCCGTCATAAGCAAATAACGTAGCCAACACGGCAGCACCCATACTGATGGAGTGATGGACACCGCTGCCCATATTGAGAATCTGCACATCGCCTTTGAATATACCAAATACGGCAATCAATACGATCGGAATAAGTTTTCCTATGGTTGAGATATTTTGGATCAATCCACCATATTGAGTTCCTAATAGATTCATAAATCCTAAGAATAAAATTGTTATAATTCCAATAATAGTATAGCTA
>NZ_JBALNY010000016.1:6265-6491 GCF_036962145.1 Bacillus sp. JJ1764
AGTGTACCCATTATAGCGGGTCCGTAAATTAATGTTTGAACCCAGCCGCAAAGGAATCCCCAAAACTTTCCGTAGACATCCTCAATATAAGCGTAAAGTCCGCCTGTTTTTGGAATTTTGACACTAACTTCAGCGATGGTTAATCCGCTGGCAAGAGTGATGATACCGCCGATAATCCACGCCCAAAGCGCAGCCGTAGAGCTGCCGGTTGAAGCTATCACTATCC
>NZ_JBALNY010000016.1:6546-6758 GCF_036962145.1 Bacillus sp. JJ1764
GCTATCACTATCCCGGGCTTCATGAAAATACCCGATCCAATAACCGTCCCGATTACTAGAGTAGTGGCAACTGAAAAGCCAATGTTTTTCTTTAATTGCGTCTCATTCCCCATATGTCTACCTCCTAGATACAAATGTCTTTTCAGGGTATACACGGATTATATCATGGAAAGTATGTTAATCATTTTGTTTGAATATTTAAATTATTATTT
>NZ_JBALNY010000016.1:6825-8423 GCF_036962145.1 Bacillus sp. JJ1764
TTCAGGTATAATAAAATAAATGTCTATTTGTAAATAATGGAGGCAGATGAAATGGAAGGCAAATGGCTGATTGCTGATCGCGATCTAAATGAACGGGAAGGTTTGAAATGGCTATTAAAAACATCCACCATCCCTGTCATGGAAATTTACCTAGCTGCCAATTTTCAAGAATTCGTTTTCTTATTTGAAAAGGAAGCCCCACAAGTAGTTTTATTGGAGCTTGATATGATTCATCAAGNNCTAATGCAAATCTATCGTCCGATTCTTCTGTTTACTAGTGCCGAAGCCACCTTTGAAAAAGCGAGAATAGCCCTTGATTTGCAAGCCCTTGATTTAATGATTAAGCCGTTGTCCACGACAAAAGTAAAATCAGCTTTTAACAGGGCAACACAAAAGTTGGTAGCAAACCCACTTTCTGAACGAACTCAAATCTCCCGAACATTTAAAGAGGAATCCTATGAATCTTTATTTATCCCACATGCTTCCGGCGTAAGAAATGCTCAAATGGCGGCATTCAAGACTGAGATGATCGAAACCATCCCATTGCTGCATAGCTTTTTAGAAGAATATCCCTTCAAAGACCTGCAGGGTATTTATCCATTAAATGACATGGTGATTATTTTATTCACTGATCGAGGTCAAGAATTATTAGATCAATGCCAAAAAGCAATGAGAAGGTGGGAAGAGCAGTATTCCGAACCACTAGCTGTAGTTGTCCATAAAGACCCTACATCAAATCTTTCAGTTAATCAAAAATTTTTGCAAACACAGAAAATGCTAGAATTTACATATTTTAAGGGTTATCGGCAAGTTGTTGAATTTAAATATTCTCAAGAATGGGCCCATATAGACCCTTTTCTATCGCCTCCTGAGCAGCGATATTGGGTAGAATTGCTGGCAAGCTTTCGTATAGAAAAAATCAAACAGTGGCTTTACAATGAATTTTTACAATTACAAGATCCATATCCTGACCCGGGACTTGTAAGAATTAGACTGACAAGTATTCTGGCTCAAATTAGAAGGTTTATGAAAACCCATCATTTGGATGAAAACCAAGAGACAGAGAAGGAATACAGGACCATTTTTCATTCAATCTTGTATGATACTGTTCTTTACCGAACCGTTCAAAATCTCATCTTATTTATTCAAAAATTATTTTCAGCGACAGAATCCATGGGCGGAACCCTCATGCAGGATCCGATAGAGCGGGCCATTTTATTTTTGGAGGAAAATTATTCAAACATTCATATCAAGCTAGAGGATGTTGCTGCATTTGTGGACCGTAATCCATCCTATTTCAGCCACTTGTTTACATCAAGAACGGGTACTAGTTTTACAGATGTTTTAACACGAATCAGATTGAAGCAAGCAAAACGACTGTTAATAGAAACCAATAAGGCCGTGAAAGAAATATCAGCATTGGTTGGTTACCAAAACTCCAATTATTTTAGCAGAATTTTTAAAGATAAAGTGGGTGTTTCACCAAGAATTTATAGGATGCAAAAAGAAACTCAGCAGAATGGTTGAGTTTCTTTTTATATGGCTCTGTTAAACTAGTATGTTGATCTCCGTTCCAGGCACTTCGCTTTCCGTGGGCG
>NZ_JBALNY010000016.1:8515-27205 GCF_036962145.1 Bacillus sp. JJ1764
TTCTTTAAAATAGCCTTTTATATAAAAAATGTGCACTTAATCTAAAAATATTACTACTTTTTAGACAACCTTCCTAAATAAAGTTCTCTTTTACCTAAAAAATTTACGATACATCAAAACATTCATTGGTATTTTTCAGAAGATTTCCATTTTAAAATAAAGATAATGAATAGTAATAAGGGAGTGAAGGAAATGGTGGAAAATACAGCTAAATCAAGAGTGATCAAGAATTTTAAAGGTACTGAATTACATGCAAAAGGGTGGATTCAAGAGGCTGCGCTCAGAATGTTAATGAACAATCTAGATCCTGAGGTTGCGGAAAGACCTGAAGACTTGGTCGTATATGGCGGAATTGGAAAAGCAGCAAGAAACTGGGATTCTTACGATGCAATAGTGAAAACACTGCTTGAGCTGGAAAGCGATGAAACGTTGTTAATTCAGTCAGGAAAACCAGTTGCAGTCTTTAAATCGCATAAAGACGCACCAAGAGTATTATTGGCAAACTCAAACCTTGTTCCGGCCTGGGCCAATTGGGAACACTTCCACGAACTAGATCAGAAAGGGTTGATCATGTACGGACAAATGACAGCGGGAAGTTGGATTTATATTGGTAGCCAAGGGATCGTTCAAGGCACCTATGAGACCTTTGCCGAGCTGGCACGACAGGAATTCAGCGGTTCCCTGAAACATACTATTACGCTAACAGCAGGACTAGGCGGAATGGGTGGTGCACAACCGTTGTCCGTAACCATGAATGATGGTGTATGTATTGCGGTAGAGGTGGATGAATGGCGAATCGATCGCCGTATTGAAACGCGATATTTGGATGTCAAAACACATGATTTAGATGAGGCATTGAAATGGGCACATGAAGCGAAGACGGCCGGAAAAGCCCTATCAATCGGTTTATTGGGCAATGCTGCAGAAATTTTACCACTGATGATTGAAAAAGGTTTCACGCCTGATGTGTTGACTGATCAAACCTCAGCTCACGACCCATTGAACGGGTATATACCTGTTGGTTACACACTTGAACAGGCAGCGGTATTGCGCAAGGAAGATTCTGCTGAATATGTGAAGCTTGCAAAACAAAGTATGGCCATCCATGTAAAAGCCATGTTGACTATGCAGGAAAAGGGAGCCATCACCTTTGATTACGGCAACAATATCCGCCAGGTTGCCAAGGATGAAGGTGTCAAAAACGCGTTTGATTTCCCTGGGTTCGTACCAGCGTACATCCGTCCATTATTCTGTGAAGGAAAAGGGCCGTTCCGTTGGGCAGCTCTTTCAGGCGATCCAGCTGATATTTTAAAAATCGATGAGGCCATCCTCCGTGAATTTAAAGAGGATGAACATTTATGCAAATGGATTAAGATGGCTCAGGAAAAAATTGCCTTCCAAGGCTTGCCAGCACGGATTTGCTGGCTAGGGTACGGGGATCGTGCTCGTCTAGGAAAAATAATCAATGATCTTGTGGCTTCTGAAGAAGTTTCGGCACCAATTGTAATCGGTCGTGATCATTTAGACGCGGGTTCAGTTGCTTCTCCTAATCGTGAAACAGAAGGAATGAAGGATGGCAGTGATGCTGTATCTGACTGGCCGATCTTAAATGCACTGATTAATGCGGTGGGTGGTGCCAGCTGGGTTTCGGTTCACCATGGCGGTGGAGTAGGTATGGGTTATTCTCAACATGCTGGGATGGTCATTGTGGCTGATGGTACGAAGGAAGCGGAAGTGCGCTTGCAGCGGGTATTAACGACTGATCCGGGTATGGGCGTAGTTCGACATGCAGATGCGGGTTATGACCTGGCTATTAAGACAGCTAAAGAAAAGGGAATTAAAATGCCAATGCTCGAACAGGAATAGAATGTTGAAAGTTTGCTAGCAGCAACAGGATTAGGAGGATCTAAATGGGAAAAGCAATTTTTATTAGACATGCATCACAGCTTGTCACTTTACAGGGGAGTTCAGATGCTCCCCGGGTAAAGGACGGGATGTCAGAGCTTGGGATCATTGAAGATGGCAGTATTTGGATTGAAAATGGTTTGATTCAGGCAGTGGGTACGGATTCAGAATTACTGGAAAAATATGAAGGCAGGCTAAATGAGGCAGGGGTCGTGGATGCGAGCGGAAAAGTGGTCACACCGGGATTAGTCGATCCCCATACCCATCTGGTGTTTGCTGGAAGCAGGGAAAATGAGTTTAATATGCGCCTGCAGGGTGCGACCTATATGGAAATCATGAATGCGGGTGGCGGGATTCATGCCACGACTAGAGCAACAAAGGCGGCCACAAGTGAACAACTTTTTCAGGAAAGCTACCAACGCTTAAATCAATTTTTAAAGCACGGGGTTACAACCGTGGAAGCAAAAAGTGGCTATGGAATGGATTGGGAAACCGAACGGAAGCAGCTGGAAGTGGCAAAAGCGTTACATGAAAAACATGCCGTTGATGTTGTTTCAACGTTTATGGGAGCACATGCCGTACCAAAAGAATACAAGGATCAGCCGGATGAATTTGTTCGAGTATTAACTGAAGAAATGATTCCAAAGGTAGCGGAGCTTGGTTTGGCCGAGTTTAACGATGTATTTTGCGAGCATGGTGTGTTTACTCCTGAGCAGTCCAAAAAAATTCTTGAGGCCGGCAAGCAATATGGGTTGATTCCAAAAATTCATGCTGATGAGATTGAGCCTTATGAAGGTGCGGAACTCGCGGCGGAGGTTGGAGCCATATCTGCAGACCACCTTCTACGAGCTTCTGAAGAAGGGATGAAAGCAATGGCTGAGGCTGGAGTTGTTGGCGTTCTTCTGCCAGGAACAGCATATTTTTTAATGGCGGAATCAGCAAATGGCCGAAAAATGATTGATTTAGGAGTTCCAGTTGCTCTGTCGACCGATTGTAATCCAGGCTCTTCACCAACTGTGTCATTGCCATTCATTATGAATCTAGGATGTTTGAAAATGGGGATGACACCGGCAGAAGTTATTACAGCAGCTACCATCAATGCGGCACATGCGATTAATCGAGCAGGTGAAATCGGCAGCTTGGAAGTCGGTAAAAAAGGGGATGTAACCATTTTTAATGTAGGGAATTATATGAAACTTCAATACTCATATGGAGTTAATCATACGGATACTGTTGTGAAAAATGGCCAGGTGGTGGTCAAAGGAGGTCAGCTAGTTGAAGAGCTTTCTTTTTCCTAAAGTGAATCCACCAAGTTTCACCTGGGTTCTTTCTGTGGAAGGAGCAGTTGTATCAAAAGTTCATGAATGGATTCGGCCGCTATCAAATGAGTCAGATCCTGAAAAAAGTAAAAATGCCGATGCGGTAATCGTCGGGGTACCGCTGTCTCGTTCATCGATCAGTCCATCCGGTGCATCTGAATTTCCGGATGCCTTCCGCCGCGCATGGAAGGGATTCACTACCTATAATCTTGATGAGGACTGTGATTTATCCCAAATGACAGTGTTGGATGCCGGAGATGTGCCGATGCATGTTACCGATATTCGTCAATGTCATGAAAATATCATGGATGCTTCTGCAGCCTTACACCAGATTTTTGATCGTTCTAAAATCTGTGCGATTGGTGGTGATCATTCCATAACAGCCATGATGGTGAAGGGGCTGCAACGGGCCCGACCTTCCGAAAAAATCGGCATTATTCAGTTTGACACCCATTTTGATCTGCGCGATCTTACTGACAATGGTCCTTCAAATGGAACTCCGATGAGGAATTTAATCGAAAGTAGTATAGTCGAAGGTTCCAATATGTACAATATCGGTCTGCATGGATTCTTCAATACAAAGGATTTGAAGGATTACGCTGATAAGAAAGGTGTCAATTATATCACTTTGGCCAAGGCTCGGAAAAAAGGAATCGCCTCGACCGTTTTAGATTGCTTGGAAAAACTGGCTGAAAAGGTCGATACCATTTACATGACCATTGACATGGATGTGCTGGATATTGCTTACGCACCAGGAGTTCCGGCGTCTACACCTGGCGGGATGACAACGGCTGAGCTTCTTGAAGGAGTCTTGACTGCTGCTCGTCACCCAAAAGTAAATTCCATGGACATTGTTTGCCTCGATCCATTAAAAGACACCGCAGTCCAACCAACGGTTAAACTGGGAACCCTTGTATTTCTCACCTATTTGACAGGGGTTATGCAAAGGGAAAAATAGAACTATCATAAAAGTAAAAATAGTGCAATCGGTGCCTGTCACCATTGCACTATTTTTTTGGGGAACAGGGATTTATATTTTGGGATTTATCTATGATAGGAGCCTGTACCATTTGATAAGCTTTTGAATTTACTATAAGAGATAAGGTATTGTCATGCATTGTATGGACGGAAAGGATCTACTTCCTTTTTTCTAATGATTTACCTTAAGGAAAAGATGTGAATTGGAAGGGAGGAGAAGAATGGATATAAAGCAGTTGGAAATTTGGGTAGAAGGAATCAAGGTTACCAATATGATAAATGCTGATGTGGAAGTGGAAAATCTTTCACCGATGCAGATGATTGGAAAGGGGCGTCAAGGGGCCGTTTTCCAATATTCTGATGATATTTGTGTGAAGGTATTTGGTAATCAAGAAGATTGTGAGAGAGAACATTATGCCTTATCTCTCGGCCAGCATACAAATCTTTTACCAAAAGTATATGCCAAAGGAAAACTCTATATCGCTATGGAAATCATCCGTGGAGTGGATTTGCGGGAATATCTGCAATCACAGCCGCTCACTTGGGAGCTTTCATTGAGATTAATTGAAATGTTAACGACGTTCAAAGAAATTGGTTATGAACGGATCGACCACCATAAACGGCAAATCTATTTGCAGCCTGATGGGAGTTTAAAAGTTATTGATGTAGCCAGGACGATTTGGCGTGATCGAGTATACCCGTATCCTCGCAAATTATTAAATTCTTTAGGAGAAGAATACAAGGAACTATTTTTACAGCATGTGCAATGGTTTGCTCGACCTTTATACGAAGAATGGCAGCATTATATTCGGATGGAGGAGCTTTCACGAGACATTTATCAAGTGCTCATTCAACAACCACCGGATAAGGATAAAGTCAGCAAGGTAAGCGAAATTTTGCAAGTAAAGGATAATGAACAAGAACATGTAAAACAGCTTACTGGTTTGATGTATAAGGTTTTTAAGGAAGAATGGATCAAAACCATGTTAGCCCGCGGCAGTGATCCTGACAAGGTACTTGAGAAAATCGAGGAATATTGGGATAAGCGGGAGGCGGAAATAGGCGTCTATATGAACCGAAAAGATGAAAGTGACGACTGGGATCGGTATAGCAAAAAAGAATACTATGGTGAAAAAAGCTCTCGGAATGAAAAGGGACAAGATAAAAAAAGTAAGCACAAATCTGATAAAAGATCTGATAGCAAGAAAATGAACGAAAAGAAAAAACCTGGAGAAGGACATGAAAGGACCCACCGTAGAGGTCATCGAGAAGAACGAGACAAAAGGCATGATCGAAAAGATTTTCACGGCGAAGGGAGAAAAAGATAGAGTAAGATAATGGAATGAAAAAGAGGGAGATGCCCTTCTAAAGAGAGGTGATCCAAAAATGAAAGTGCTGGTCATCTGGCGTTTGCTAACAGTTGGCGGAGTAAATGCCGGTTGGCGCAATCGGGCTATTTATTTTAAAAAAAACGGGATTGAAACGGAGTTTTTATACACGACGGACCATGGGGGACTCCATATTATGGAGGATGTGGCAAAGGTCTATATAACTAAGGATGAACAAGAGATAATAAAAATGATTAAAAAGAATTCATATGATGCCATCATTGTTGTGGATACCGGAGCAGCTTATAAATGGATTAGAAAGGCTAAATACAAAGGCCCCGTTCTAATTGAAGCCCGGACCCCTGAATTGATAAAATTAATGCCTCATTTAAAAACGTTTAAAAGAATTCAACCTCAGGTCATCATCGTCCCCTCCCAATATCAAAAGCGCCTTGTCTCGATTTTAACGGATGAGGTCCCCATTCAAGTCATTTACAATGGTGTAGACAATCAATTTTTTACAGCTCTTGCCCCGGAAGAAATCCATTATGAACATGAACCAATTCTTCCAGTGGGTAAAAAAATAATTGGTTGGATTGGCCGTACTGATAAGCGGAAAAATTGGCCCATGTTACTTGAGATTGCCAAACAAATTAAAAGTGAACGATCGGATATTGAGATTTGGTTAATAGGTGGCGCTCAAAGTGTTCAGCGTGAGGAGTTTGCCGCAGCTTGGAAGGATGAAGGACTGACGGATATACTGAAATGGTTCCCAGTGATCCACTATCAGCAAATGCCGCATATGTATGCAAAAATTCGTGAATCAGGCGGCTGTACACTTGCTACAACCAAGTCAGAATCGTTTGGTAATACATTTATCGAATCAATGGCTTGCGGAGTGCCTGTAGTTGCTTCGAATATGATGCCGATTAATGAAATCGTGATAAATGGTGAGACAGGTTTGCTATTCCGGGGGCAAAATGTGGAAGATGCAGTGAACCAGATTTATCAAATTCTTGACGACCCCCATTTACATGGACGAATGTCTGTGACAGCGAGGAAGCATGTAGAGGAAACCTTTAAGATTCAGCTTGTGGCCGATCAATATGTTAAATTGCTAAAAAGTATTGTGAATGAACATGCCCATATTGACGGTGAGGTGTGTAATGAATGATTCAGCCTATTTCTTATGTGAAAAAACTAGAAGGGAAATCAAACGCTCACCTGATTACATTTAGTGATGGTAAAGATTATGTGGTGAAATACTTTCAGCCAGGATTTGACCGTTCACTGCCAAATGAATGGGTCGCTTATTGCTTGGGAAGGTTCTTAGGATTACCGATTCCCTTTGCTACCATTGTTGAAATTCCGGAAGAATTTTCAGTTAGCATTCCTGAACTGGCAGAAATGCATCTTACTCAGCATCAATTTGCCTCTGTTTACATCCCGGGATGTTATGACGGGCATCAAGTTTCCACCGTTTCATCGATTGTAAATTCACAATCACTGGCAGGGATTATTTTATTTGATTACTGGCTATGTAATCGAGATCGGACCCGTAAGAACATTCTTTTGCGGGAAGACACTCCTAATTCGTATCAACTTTGGGCGATTGATCATGCGGAGATATTTGCCTCTTATAACTGGCAGCATCCAGATTCTGAGTTGCTCCCCGTAGGGATTTTGAAAAGTGCGACACACCAATTAATGGCGCAATTTATCACGGATGAGGGGCAATTTATTAAACAAATGGAGGTGATACAATCGATTCCCATTTTATTAATCGAGGAAATTGTATCACTTATCCCTGATGATTGGAATGTTTCAAAAACAGAAAGAAAAGAAATCGTTACTACTTTATTAACTAGACGTTATAAAATTCTTCCAAAACTGATGAATGGATTTATTAAAAAAGTCTATCGGCCGATCCAATCAAACATGAATGGCTCCCGAACCTGATTGGGGAGGGAGTTTTTTTAGACACACGTATAGTAGGGTTACTCTCTTTGGCCATAGTTGTACGATTGCATATAAACGAAAAAGTTGAAATACGGAAGGAGGCTAAACATGAAAATCCGAAAGGCCATTATTCCAGCTGCCGGCCTCGGTACCCGCTTTTTACCTGCAACGAAAGCCCAGCCCAAAGAAATGCTGCCAATAGTCGATAAGCCAACCATTCAATATATTGTTGAAGAAGCCGTTGCTTCGGGAATTAAGGAAATCATCATGATTACCGGAAGGGGAAAGCGGTCGATAGAGGATCATTTTGATAAATCATTTGAGCTGGAAGATACGTTGTTAAGAAAGAATAAATTCGAGGCATTAGCGGAGGTTCAAAAAATAACTGAACTCGTTAAAATCTATTATGTCCGACAAAAAGAACCTTTAGGACTAGGGCATGCGATCCTTTGTGCAAAAAATTTAATAGGAGACGAGCCGTTTGCCGTAATGCTGGGAGATGACATCGTTCAATCAAAAACACCTTGCTTAAAACAGCTGGTGGATATTTTTGAATACTACAACAGTTCAGTTGTCGCCATCCAAGACGTTCCGGATCAAGATGTAAATAAATATGGCATCATCAAACCAAAAGGGCAAATGTTAAACGAATCACTATGCTATGTTGACGCATTCGTCGAAAAACCAAACCCAGATGTCGCCCCTTCCAACCTAGCTATCATGGGTCGCTACATCCTACGCCCGGAAATCTTCCAAATCCTCGAACACTTCCCAATCGGACAAGACAACGAACTCCAACTAACCGAAGCCATCAACCAACTCAACCAAACCCAAGCCATCCTCGCCTACAAATTTGAAGGAAACAGATACGATATCGGCGACAAAATCGGCTACATCAAAGCAACAATCGACATCGCCCTCCAAAGACCCGACACCCAAGCTTCCGTTCTTGAACACTTGAGGAATATATTGGAAATTGGTGACAAGCACCACAAAAGTACAAAATAGAGTGATTTGTCCATATGGGGAGGACAAAATGTAAGGGATTACCAATAGCAGGAGAACAAATCATGATTAGGGGTATGGTTTGTTTTCTTTTTTTGTTATTTGGTTGATTTTTTGATTAGGGGATGAATTTCTATGCAGTAATTTATTGCTCGGGAAAGCGCAGGATTAGACATTTCTGGATGGGATTTGTCGGTTGGTGGAGAGGCTTTTTAAGTTAAAATCAAGCATTCTACTTAATGGATTATAATAATGTTATGTAAACTAATTACTACTATATTTTTGTAGCTCCCTGAGTTTATTTCTTTACAACATAGATGAATATGGTTATGATAATAAAAGTTTAATAAATATCAATCTACTAGGGGTGCCCTGTATCGGGCTGAGAGAAAACTGCGAGGTTTTTAACCCTTTGGACCTGATCTGGGTAATACCAGCGTAGGAAAGTAGCTAATGCGAAACAAAGCTGTTTCACGTTCGTTTAACCTCAAACCAGGTCCAATAATGGATCTGGTTTTTTTATGTTTACAAAGAAAAGGAGAGATGGACATGGAGAAAATATTCTTAGTCGAAACATTACAGAAGGTTAGAGAAAGGAATCCGCTGGTACATAATATCACAAATGTGGTTGTCACAAATTTTACAGCAAATGGCCTGCTGGCAATGGGGGCATCACCGGTCATGGCTTATGCGCCTGAAGAAGTCGCTGATATGGCCAAAATAGCCAGTTCACTCGTATTAAATATTGGAACATTATCTGAACCTGTCGTTGAGGCCATGTTGATCGCCGGAAAAGCGGCAAATGAACAAGGGGTTCCTGTTATTTTTGATCCTGTTGGTGCTGGTGCTACTCCATATCGCACAAAAACAGCACACAAAATCCTAAGTGAAGTGAAAGTGAACATTATCAGAGGAAATGCTGCAGAAATCGCCAATGTTGTCGGTGAAAAATGGGAAATAAAAGGGGTAGATGCAGGAAATACAGGAGGAAATGTGGTAGAGCTTGCCCAAAAAGCTGCTAAGAAATTAGCATGTACCGTCGTGATTACCGGTAAAGAAGATGTCGTATCAGATTGTAACGCAACTTATCTCATCTCAAACGGTCATCCGATTTTAACAAAGGTGACTGGCACCGGATGCTTATTAACCTCGGTAGTTGGGGTGTTTGCAGGGGTGGAACATGATTTGATGAAGGCTACTATCTCTGCCCTCACCTTTTATGGCGTTGCTGCTGAAAAAGCAGCACATAAAACAGTGGAGTGTGGTCCGGGTAGTTTCCAGATCGAATTTTTAAATCAACTGTCACTAATTTCAGAAGAAGACCTACATCAATTGGCTTCCTTTAGAAAAATGTAAAAGGGGACGGAAATGATGAAAAAAGCACTAACAATTGCGGGCTCCGACAGTGGTGGCGGGGCAGGAATTCAAGCGGATCTCAAGACTTTTCAGGAATTACAGGTGTTTGGAATGNNTACGGCGCAGAATACGTTGGGTGTTCATGGTGTTTACCCCATGTCGGCAGAGGCGGTAGAAAAACAAATAAAAGCCATTGGTGATGACATGGGGACGGATGCCATAAAAACCGGAATGCTGTTCAATGCGGAAATTATAGAGGCTGTAGCAGAAAATCTGAAAACCGATAAATGGGGGAATCTGGTAATCGACCCGGTCATGATCGCTAAAGGGGGGGCGTCTCTATTACTAAATGAAGCCATTTTTGCAATGAAAAAACATTTAATACCCTTAGCAAAGGTAATTACTCCGAACATCCCAGAGGCAGAGGTTTTAACGGATATGAAGATTCTTACCCAAAAGGATAAACAAGAAGCTGCAAAACGTTTATTTGATATGGGAGTGACCTTTGTGGTCATTAAAGGTGGACACGATGAAGGTTCAACTGAATCTTCAGATCTATTATTTGATGGTGAAAAATTTATTACCTTAACGAGCAAACGAATCCCAACAAAAAACACACATGGTACTGGATGTACATTCGCAGCGGCCATAACAGCGGAGCTGGCAAAAGGGAAAACTGTTCATGAGGCGGTAGTCGTCGCCAAAAATTTTATACAAGCAGCAATCGAAAACGGGATCTCAATTGGTCAAGGCCATGGTCCGACCAATCACTGGGCATATCGAAAAAGAAAGGAGTTTACCACACTATGAAAAATTTAGGCGATGCACTAAAGGTTTATTTCATAATGGGAAGCACTAACTGCCAAGAGAACCCCCAAAAGGTACTCCAAGAAGCGATCCAAGGGGGGATTACCCTTTTTCAATTCCGCGAAAAAGGGGACGGAGCACTAACTGGGTTGAAAAAATATAACTTAGCAAAGCAACTGCAGGAGATATGTAAACAGAATCAGGTACCGTTTATTGTCAATGATGATATCGATCTCGCAGTTGCTTTGAATGCAGATGGTGTACACATCGGGCAAGACGACGAGGATGTAAGAACAGTAAGAGAAAAGATGGGCGACAAAATTTTAGGTGTTTCTGTGCACTCGTTGGAAGAGGCAGAAGCAGCACTAAAAGATGGGGCAGATTATTTTGGAGTGGGTCCGAGATTTTTCCTACTACAACCAAGGAAGATGCCAAACCCGCACGTGGTACAACGGTAATCCAGGAGCTGCGTTTGATGGGATTTACGACACCAATTGTTGGAATTGGCGGGATTACAATAGAAAATGCACATATCGTAATGGAAGCTGGTGCGGATGGTGTGTCTGTGATTTCTGCGATTAGTCAAGCTTCATCACCGTATAAAGCTTCTAAGGATTTGAAAAATAAAGTTTTTGGAGTTGTAACGCCATGAATAAAACCTATAAGATCACACTTACAGCCATGATGATTGCCATTGGGACTATTTCTAGCAATCTTGTAGCCATTCCGATTGGTTTTACAAAAGTATTTCCAGTCCAGCATTTTTTAAATGTCTTGTCAGCTGTTTTACTAGGACCCTATTACGCTGTCGCCCAAGCCTTTTGTGTTTCACTTATCAGAAATCTAATGGGGACCGGGTCGATCTTTGCCTTTCCAGGAAGTATGGTGGGAGCACTGCTGGCTTCTCTTTTATTCTATAAAACTAGAAAAATCTATTTCGCCTTTATTGGTGAGGTAATCGGAACGGGAATTTTCGGAGCGATGCTTTCTTACCCAATTGCCACGCTGATCATGGGACAGAAAGCGACCCTATTTGGGTTTATTCCTTTATTTATCTTTAGTTCATTTGCAGGTGCGTTGCTAGGATTAGTCATCCTCTCCATTTTTTTGAAAAAGAATGCAATCCCATCAAACAAAATCGAAATAGGGAGGGACTAGGGTGAAATTTTCCGAGACCTTGTATGAAAAAGTACGGGAAATATGGGAGAAAACTCATCAGCATCCCTTTGTTACCGGATTAGGAACAGGAGAACTACCGGTTGAAGTGTTCGTTCATTATATGAAGCAGGATTACGTGTTTTTAATCGACTATTCAAAATTATTTGCATTGGGATCGGTGAAGGCAAAAGATGTGAATATGATGAAGGCTTTTGCAAAATTGCTGCATGAAACCTTAAACGCGGAAATGGAGCTACATAGGAGTTATGCATCCAAGTTTGGGATCACTTGTAAAGAACTTGAGGAAACGAAGCCAACTCCGATCAATTTAGCCTATACCAGATATATGTTGAATGTGGCTCAAACAGGGTCATTAGAGGAGATCATCGCCGCATTATTACCTTGTATGTGGAGCTATCGTGAGATTAGCAGTATGCTAGCAGTTAAATATCCATGTTCTAGCAATCATCTATTATATGGAGATTGGGTTACGATGTATAGCTCCATTGAATTTGACGCTTTGACAACATGGCTTATCGACATGCTTGATACATTGGCTGAGGGAAAATCAGAACGGGACTTAGCGGTTTTAGAGGAACATTTCCTAACAACTGCCCGGTTTGAATATATGTTCTGGGATATGGTTTATGATGGTGGTGATTGGCCTGTTTGAAGCATCAACTCTCTCCATCACCAATTTGTCCTATTCCATTGATGAACGTAATTCCATTTTTCGCGATGTCTCTTTTGAGGTAAAAGAGGGAGAATTTGTATCAATCATTGGCAAGAGCGGGTCGGGAAAAAGCACACTTTTTAAATTGATTGCTGGTTTAATAAAACCGGATTCCGGAGAAATAGTGTTAACTGACAACAAAACAAAACTGTTAGGCGAAGTGGGGTATATGCCTCAACAGGATTTACTATTACCATGGAAGACGGTCCTTGAAAATGTTTCACTTCCCTTAGAGGTTAAGAAGGAAAAGTTGAACCTAGAAGAGATTCGATTATGGTTAGCCAGGTTTGGACTGGACCGATATGAACATGCTTATCCTCATGAACTCTCAGGTGGAATGAGACAGCGGGCAGCATTTTTGCGGACTTTATTGACTGGAAAAGACTTGTTATTACTCGACGAGCCATTCGGTGCTTTGGATTCTTTTACAAAAAGAAAGATGCAAAGCTGGTTATTGGGTCTATGGGACGATTTACAAAAGACGATCTTGCTCGTTACCCATGATCTGGAGGAAGCCCTTTTATTGAGTGATCGAATTTTGATTCTCTCCACAACAGGAATAAAAGACTGGAAAGTGAGCCTCTCAAGACCGAGATGTGACCAAGTAATCTATCAACCTGAGTTTATGACAATGAGAAAAGAACTGGAGCTGCTAATTCACCATGAAAGCTAATTGGAAAAAATGGTTTGGGGATTATGGGTTATTTTTATTAGTCCTGATTCTGGTAGTTAGTTTATGGGAAGTAGTGGTTAAAAACGGCCAGGTTCCCGAGTTTATTTTACCTGCACCATCAACTGTCATAAGGTCACTTATAGCTAATAGAGAGATTTTGTTTGAGGTCCATTTAATTGCAACATTGAAAGAAGTTTTAATTGGATTTGCCCTCTCTCTTGGATGCGGTTTACTTTTGGGGGTGGGAATGTATTTTTCGAGAATCATGGAAAAAATCTTGTACCCATTTCTAATTATCTCGCAAACAATACCAATGATTGCAATATCACCTATTTTCATTCTGTGGTTCGGCTATTCCATTTGGAGCAAAATTGCGGTAACCATTTTAGTGGCTTTTTTCCCTATTGTGGTTAGTACCTATGACGGTTTAAAAGCAGGTGGAAATGACTATAGGGAATTGTTGTTAACTATGGGGGCTGGCCGATGGACTATTTTTCGAAAAATACAGGTACCAATGTCCTTACCCTCCATTATGTCCGGATTGAAAATGTCTGTGGTGTATTGTGTTGTAGGCGCAACCATTGGGGAATGGCTAGGCGCAAGCGAAGGTTTGGGGTATTTTAGCAGAAGAATGTCTGGAAACCTGCAAGCGGATGCTGTCTTTTCAGCTATCTTTCTGCTATCACTACTTGGCATCGTGCTATTTTTGTTAATTAGTTTAGTAGAGAAGAGGCTTGTGAAAAATATATTTCGATAAAGGATGATTCTTGGTGAAAAAATGGTTTGTCATTTTAATAAGTTGTTTATTTGTTTTTGTAAGTGCATGCGGAAAGGAAAAAGTTGCCCCTGCCACAAGCGAGGGCGGGAAATTACAAAAAGTGAATTTGATGTTGGATTGGTATCCTAACGCGGTGCATTCGTTTCTTTATAGTGCAGTTGAAAAAGGGTATTTTAAAGAACAGGGGTTGGACGTCAATATTCAAATGCCTGCGGATACTAATGATCCTTTGCGTTTGGTAGCAGCCGGGAAGATTGACATGGCAATCAGCTATCAACCAGAAGTATTGGTGGCACGTGGGGAAGAAATACCCGTTCAGTCATTTGCAGCGCTTGTTCGGCATCCGTTGAACCAGTTAATGGTGCCAAAGAATGGTCCGATTCAAACACCAAAGGATCTTGCTGGTAAAACAATTGGGTATCCTTCCATTCCATTGGATGAAGCAATTATTCAAACGATGGTAAAGTCTGCAGGAGGGGACGCCAACAAAGTGAAAATGGTGGATGTTGGGTGGGATTTGATTCCTGCCATGGCTACGAAAAAAACAGACGCCTTGATCGGCGGTTATATCAATCATGAGAAATTACTGTTGGAGAAGGAAGGACATCCAATGAAAACCTTGAATCCAGCAGACTACGGGGTTCCTGACTATTATGAGTTAGTTTTAGTAGGAAGTGAAACGGAACTGAAAAAGAACCCAGAAATGTTTAAAAAGTTTATGAAAGCTATAAGGAAAGGCCAAAAATATGTGACAGAACACCCAAAAGAAGGACTAGCTGTCTTACTCAAACACGAAGACAAAACCAGCCCGTTAGACAAACAAATCGAAACCAAAAGCCTGGAAATCCTCCTGCCACTCATGAACCCAGCCGGAGAAGGAAAGCTATTTGGCTATCAAGACCCTGAAACCTGGAAACAAGTCGCCAAATGGCTCAACCAAACCAAAATCCTCAAGAAAAACACTGATCCGGAAGAGGCTTTTGTTAATTTTTAAATGGTGATAAGAAATTGGGACATTAAAAATAGGGACTTTATATGGTAACAAAGTGGTGACAGGCACCGCTCGTGGACAAAAACCCCTAAATTGTCCGTCTAGGGTGGATAAATTGGGGGTTTTTGTCAATTTATATATTTTATTGAATGCAAATTAAGTAAACAAACCTAGTAGGAAGATAATGTGTGGTAGTGTGGTCTTGAAATAAGTCGCATGAGGTAGGCTGAAAGTTGTGGATTCGGCCTTCTTTTTTTATTTAGGAAGTCGATGATGGTGCTGGCGTTTCGAATCCCAACACCATGGCCGTAGTATTGATCGTCACCGAAGTATACGACGTTTTCGGCGCGCCAGTGGGGCTCTCTTGGACTAAAGTCTGGATTGTTGAAGTGGAGTACGTCACCGGGAAGGAAATCATCCCCATATTTTTGATAAATGGGCAGGTCTTCATCGAATTGCCAGTCCATCAGGTATAGGCGGTTAAATAGATAATCGAATTTTGCACTCCCAATTGAGTAGAGGGTGGCAATATATAATACGATTGCAATCCCTGTTGAACATTCAAACGCATAAAGTGAACCATTTTTTAATATATCAAGAATGGCCCTGGACGGACTAATTCCTTCCCTTAATAGAAAGCCCCCGTTACTCAAACGATACCAATAATTTTTATTTGCAATCGCGTAGGTAAAAGTAGTAAATTTAGCTTTGCTTGAATTAAGTTCCCTTGCAGCTTGCATGGTATTGATTCGGAATTGCAGTTCAAATTCTAATTGTTGAATGGAAAAATAATGATACGTTTCGCTATAGGTATCCATTTGGTTCACGATGAGCATTTGCTCCGGCTTCTTAAGATCCTTTACTAATTCCTTCGGTTTCACCACAACATTATTTATTCTAATCATGGACCGGCCTCCACTTAAGTATAATCAACTTCTTCTTAAAAATATGATAAAGAATAGCAAATTATCATTTTTTCAAAAAAATAGAAAAAGCCAGAACCCTGGCTTTTATAGTTTACTTTTTTGACTGATGGATGCCTCTCCGTGAGAGATTGAATGAACAATCCGTCTAGTTTTAATTAATCGATATCCTGTAAGAACAGCAGAAGTTAAACAAATTATTGCCGAAAGAATGAAAACAACATGCATTCCTTCAATAAAAATATCAGGATGACCAGGGATCAACCCCGTAACACGGTGCCCTGCTTTTAGGCTCATTACCCCAAAGAGTGTGGTAGTTGCTAAGGAAATACCAATGACCATGCCAAAATTCCGTATTAAAGAATTGATGCTGCCAGCAATACCTAAATGTTGCCGAGGTACAGTTGACATAACGAGGGAATTGTTAGGGGACTGGAATAATCCATTGCCAAATCCCAACATGGCTACAAGCACCCCAAATAATGGTACTGAACTCCCGTTATGAAGGGTCGCCAAGCCAAATTGGGCAAGAACCATAACAATCAAGCCTATAAAAGTTAAAAACTCTGATCCTATTTTATCAGACAGGGCTCCGCTAAACGGGGCGGTTACGGCCATTGTAATCGGAAATAGCATTAATAGAAACCCCGAGCCCAAGGGTGTCAAATGTAAGATATTTTGTGTATAAAACGGTGCTATGATATTAAAGCAAAAGGTCGAGGCAAACACCAAAAAGCCGCATAAAATACTTAACGAAAAAGCTGGATTTTTAAACAGTGCAAAATGTAGCATTGGTTGATCTTTATGAGATTCCGTCCATAAAAATAACATAAAGGTAATAATGGAAACAACAAGTGATGTAAGGATCCGCCAATCATGGTAGCCTACCTGTTGGCCAAGGAGCAGTCCGGAAAACAGCGAAATAATAAAAATAGAAAATAATAGGCTGCCGTTCCAATCTAAATTTCCTTTATGCAAACCAAGGTCCTTCGGCAGAAGACGCCAACCTACTGAAATAGCTATAATTCCAATCGGAATGTTAACCCAGAAGATAGACTCCCAACCTAGAGCCGAAACAAGAATTCCACCTGCACTTGGTCCTGCAATACTGCCTAGTGAAACAAACGTACCAACCAATCCCAGCGCCTTTCCGCGTTCTTTTATTGGGAAGATATCAGTGATAATTCCTTGACTATTCGCCATTGTCATGGAAGCTCCGACAGCTTGGACGATACGAAAAATGATCAATTCAGTAAGGGAGGAACTGATGCCACAAAGCAAAGAGCCAACTAGAAAGATAACAGTTCCGAATTTAAATACTTTAATTTTTCCAAAAATGTCACCTAATCGGCCGAAGAAAAGAATAAGAGTACAAATTGCTATTAAATAGCTGCTGACAATCCATTGTGTTTGCGAGATGGATAGATTTAGATTTTTAGATATAACAGGAAGGGCAATATTTACAATACTGCCATCCAATGTTGACATGAAAACGAATAAATTCAAAATGATCAAGATCGTCCAGCGGTTTTTCTGGATCATTGGATCAGCTTGAAATGTATTAATTTCTGGTTTCATCTAGAGTGCCTCCTTTTTAAGCTAGGATATTAGTTGTGTTTGCAACTATTATAATAGAAATAGTGTAGCTTACGTTAGTTGCGTGTGCAACTAATTTAAGTTACACTTTTGTTAACAATAAAAAAGGAGTAAAAAAATGAAGGGAACTCCAATAGGGAAATTAATTTCACAGATTAGCCGGCAGAATCAAAAATACTTAACGAGAGAACTGAAAGCATATCAAATTGGCGGTGGTGGTCAACATAGCTTTCTGATTGAAATCATTAGAGAGCCGGGCATCAACCAGGATCAACTAACAGACAAACTCCAATTTGACAAAGCTACCACAGCACGGACCGTAAAGCAACTTGAGGAAGCCAGTTACATCTTACGAAAAATTGACGAAAACGACCGCCGAGCCTATATGCTTTACCCAACAAAAAAAGGGATGGAATTCTACCCAACCCTCCAAAAAATAATCGAAACATCCAATCAGAAACTAACACGAAACCTGTCTGAATCCGAAATAAACCAACTGTTCACACTACTTAAAAAAATAGAATTCACTTCAAGAAAAAATTAAGTGTCCACTGGAGGAGGACAATTGTCCACGAACGGTGCCTGTCACCATCATTGTGTCACCAACCATTGTGTCCCCATCTAATTTTAGCCTCGTTATCCTTTTGCTAAGGAGGTTTTGCGGTTTTTGACCGATTTGATGTACATGATGAAGAATACGATGGCGCTTAGGAAGCGCAAGATTGTGCTGATGTTTAAGGCTGTTATAATGCCGTTTTTTTCAAGAAGCCAGATGCCGATTTGTGGTGCGACAAAGGCGACGAAGGACAGCAGGATGTTGTAGGTGGTGATGCAGTAGGTTCGTTTTTCTTTTGGTGATTGCTCGAGCAAAAGGTTGAACAATAGCAGCATGGTACCTGATACGAAGAATCCTGATGTCATGCTGACAAAGGTTAGATAATATAGGTTGGTGGATAGAGCGTTTAGAAATGGGGCCGTCGCCATCCCAAGGGCCACCCAAACAAGCATTAGGGTATTCGATTTTTGTTCCGCCCATTTTTTCCACAGTGGAAAGGAGAAGATTTGCACTAACTGGTTCGCCACGGAAAAAATACTTATCCATAAAATAGTGGCATGAGCGTATTTGACGTTATAGATATTAAAAAGCCCCCAGGCCATTTGCCAAGTGAAATTGAAGCTAA
>NZ_JBALNY010000016.1:27345-27979 GCF_036962145.1 Bacillus sp. JJ1764
TAATCATTCCGATAACGGTCATTAAGCGATTTCGATCGCTAAAAAACGCACCTCTTCGTTCTTCGGAAATCATTCCGCTTATCAGCGTTTGCCAGCCTACGTTCGAGATGGTGCCTGGTACGTTCATAAGCGCAATAACCAATAAAAATGCCCAAGCTTGAAAATGAGGGGGAATGAATACAACCCCAATAAGTAAAATAAACATCATTCTTGCCCATAAAATGCTCATCGCTACCGTTTTTTTCTGCTGTTCAAGGCGATTCAACAGAATGGCTGCAGGTACCGTCATCAACAAGGTAATCAACGGCGGTAATGAACTAATTAACCCAACTTGATAATTGGAAGCCCCCAGAATGGAGATAGCAAAAATCGGGTAATAGTTGTTCGGCAAGGAAACCGCTATCGTAGATGCCATTCCATTATAAATACTGATTTTTTCATTATATGATCGCATGCCCATCCGCCATTTCTCTATTAATATACAAGGCTATTATACACGCAAAGTTCTTCGGTGCACTAAATATTTTTAAAAAATATGGAAGGTTTTCATATTTGCCATTTTTACGTTGCTTTTTCAAAATGGTATAATAAATAAACTTCAGTTTTTATAGGATGTGAAAAAATGGAAACCACA
>NZ_JBALNY010000156.1:0-3809 GCF_036962145.1 Bacillus sp. JJ1764
CTACAGGAATGCTAACCTGCCCCGTTACTTGAATAAGAAAAACGATCTTCCATTTTGAGGTTTCGCACCTCGATAGCAGTTAAAGGCATTTATAGATAGCCGAATGTAATTTCACCTTCGTGGTATATTTCTATAACAAATCTATTCGGAACATAGAGATAAGTGTCAGCACTTACAACTGTTACATCATCATAAGCCTTCAATATTCTTTCAAGCTTAGTTTCTAGAACAGGAAAATTCCCATAGCTCCAATAAATCTGAACAACATATTCGTCAATTTTGTCAACAATCTCTTCTAAATCCTGGACAGGATTGTAATTTTGAAATTTGCTCCA
Organism: Bacillus sp. JJ1764; assembly: GCF_036962145.1. Taxonomy (NCBI): domain Bacteria; kingdom Bacillati; phylum Bacillota; class Bacilli; order Caryophanales; family Bacillaceae; genus Bacillus; species Bacillus sp. JJ1764. The sequence goes on from NZ_JBALNY010000156.1 coordinate 336, forward strand.
ATCAATACGTGTATAAGATGTAAAAGGAACTTTGTTTTGAAACTGCTGGTATAAGTCTTTGCTTTTATCAAGGGAATATATCTTTATACCTTTACCAAGAGCTTCAATACATTCTTCAAAAAGAGCACCATACTCCACTTTTACTTTTGTTTTTTGTCGCTCTAATAAATGTTGTAACTTCTTTTTTCTATCTGATCTCATATGCGTTTATCCATCCTTGAATATTAACTATCTTCTTAAATTAAATTGACTTGTATTACATTAAGTTCAACACAAAAAGCGTTAATCCTTCTTGGATTAACGCACCCTTTCGTATTATAAGGTAACCAGATATTTCTGGTTGACCTTTATTTTTAAGGTTTTATTATAACAGTAGCCAGGGTAGAACGTCCGCCCCCGTGGGACTTGATCCCGTCAACTAACCGTTCGCCCCCTACTTGTAGAAACATGATTGAGACTGGTTGGGACATAGATCTCGTATAACAAGCGAAGCTGTGATACTGCATTAGGGATTTAGGGGTTACTGGCAAATGAATTTGGAGGAGGAGATTTTAGAATGAATCCAGTGGTGGGTCTGGATGTGTCAAAAGGTGAAAGTCAGGTTCAAGCATTTTTAGATAAGGGCAAGCCATATCGTAAGGGATTTAAAGTTTCTCATACTCTTGAGGGGCTGAAAGCACTCTTTGACTTCCTTGAAGAAGTTAAAGATAAAACTGGAATTCAACCGCCTGTAGTATTGGAGTCAACAGGACACTATCATTCACCTGTTGTGCAGTATTTAGAGGATCGTAATTATTTATTAATAATCGTAAATCCATTAATCTCTTATCGAGCAAAGAGTTCAAGTTTAAGAAAGGTGAAAACTGATCCAATTGATGCTAGTCATCTCTGCGAGATGTATTACAAGGAGGATTTAGAGCCTTATAAAAAAAGAGGGATTCAACTCTTAAACCTTCGTAATCTTACAAGACAACATGAGAATATCATAGGTATCTTTGTACAAACTAAACTTCAATTTCAATCCATATTGGATCAAGTATTCCCTAAATATAGAGGCGTTTTTGGAGATTTGTATTCCATTGTTTCTTTGAAGACGTTACTTCAATATCCGTCGTCAGAGGATATATTAATGGCAAGTGAGCAAGAGTTAATAAATAAAATCAATGGGTTATGTAAAAGTCGTTCTTTAAAGTGGGCGAACGATAAGGCTAGAATGCTTAAGGCTACGGCTGAACGCAATCCATTTGAGAAAACAATCTATCAAAGCCATATCTTAAGCCTTAACATGTATATTGATATACTTCTTCAATACAAAGAGCACCTATCCAAGTTGGAAGCTGAAATAGATGCCCTTGCAAAAGAAATTGAAGAATATAATATCATGAAATCTATCCCTGGTATCGGAGAAAAGATCGCTGCAACGATTATTTCCGAAATTGGTGAGATAGATCGATTTAATAACCCTAAAAAGCTTGTCGCCTTCGCAGGCGTTGACCCCAGTGTCTTTGAATCAGGTAAATATAGAGCTACACAAAACCGTATAACAAAACGGGGTTCCAGCAGGTTACGACATGCTTTATATATGGCAGTAGGTGCATCTATACGGGACAAGCGTAAAGCCCGAACGGATGAATTACTCCTCCCTCGAAACAAGAGATTAAGAGAGTATTACGAAAAAAACGTGCGGAAGGTAAACCGTATAAGGTCACTGTCATTGCCTGTGTTAATAAGCTTTTACGCTGGATTTATGCCCTATTAAAAAGAAAAACAACTTTCCAAGATTTGGCTTAGTTACGATTTTAAACTAAATAAAACAAAACCTTCCAGAAAGGGTCCATTGGAAGGTTATTTGGTACGTTCTTTTTTAGTATATCATTTCTGTTTTGAGTTTTTTATTGAAAAATGTTGACAAACTATTAGCTGGTTTAGTTGAACAAATATATGAAAGGTTCTCCTTATGGAAGAACCTCTTTTTAATAGGATATTACAATTAGTAAAAAACTTTTTTATATACGTAAAATTATAAGGATGATAATCCAGAAATTTTAGAATCACGATGATAAAACAACCTTATTAGCTTCTCATTCTTACTGCATAAGGATAAATTGGATCTTTTAATTGAAATTCATAAGTAAGACCATCTACAATTCCAACTACTTTTTCGCTATCGTAAAGATCAAGCATAAATCCAGCCATTTCTTTGGCTGTATGGTATTTAGGAAGAAGTCCTTCAAACTTAACATTTTCTTCTAAATCATTCGATACTTTTGCAAATTCAGTTTCAGTTGCAGCAGGAGCTAGTACTTTTGCTTGCATGCTTGCACCTTTTTCTTTTAATTCATGTGCAAGCCCTTCAGTAAAGGCACTTACATAGAATTTAGAAGCACAGTATGTGATTGCATTTCCAATAATCGTATAACCCCCACCTGATGAAACGTTAATTAATTGTGTTCCTTCAACTGATGAATAGTCACGCACATAAAGAGAAGTTAAAATAGTTAAAGCCTCGATATTTAAATTAAGCATTGTCTCAATTTTAGTTAAATTTTGATCTCCAACTGATGCAAAATTACCAAATCCTGCGTTATTAATCCACGTTTCAATTTCATATCCCTCTAAATCTTCATATAATGTATAAGCATTTTTCGTATTTGATAAATCAACTGTTTTAATAACGACATCTAATTCTGCATTTACTTTCACGATCTCTGTTTTTAGTTTTTCAAGCTCCTCAGTTCTACGTGCCACAATGACTAAATTTTTACCGCGAGCAGCAAAAGCAATAGCTGTTTCATAACCAATACCAGAACTTGCACCTGTAATAACTGTATATTTTTTCATTTTATTGCCTCCTTATATTTTGTTATACTAACAAAAATTGATTGTTAACTTTTACGGATTTATTATAGTGGTTAGAGTAAACTCTAAGTCAAACCTATTTTTTACACTTGTTTAGCATTGGTTAAAAATGGAGGGTTTTATGTATACAATTGGCGAAGTGGCACAACTAGTAGGAGTTAGCACACATACATTACGTTACTATGAAAAAGAGAATATCATTCTTCCAGATCGGAATGAAAATGGAGAAAGAAAATATACTGAATCGCATCTTCAATGGCTAAAATTTGTTTTAAAATTAAAAGAGACGCAAATGCCGATCACAAAAATCAAAGAGTATGCCTTCTTGTATACTGAAGGAGAACATACAGCAATTAATCGATTAAAACTATTAGAAGATCATAAAAATTCCATCGAAAACCAGTTAAAGACACTGAAAGAAACGAATAAAATGTTAGAACATAAAATTACTTCATATAAAGAAATGATTTTGAAAAGAAATGAAGTAGATACAAAAGCATAATATTATATTTAGGGTAAATAACGTAAAAACACAATAAAAGGAACGCGCGTATTAGTTGATATAATATGTGCGTTCCTTAATTACTTGTTATTGAACTAAAGCACCCGTTAGCT
>NZ_JBALNY010000157.1:0-3031 GCF_036962145.1 Bacillus sp. JJ1764
ATAGGACAAATCTATCAGCCTGTAAATCAATATTTATCGGAAAACCGGTCAGATAAGGCGCCAGTTTAGCAACTCAAAATTTAGTAAAGAAACCAAAACATCAGTCGCCAGTAAGGCCCCAGGCGACCGAGCCCCCGATCAAAACAAAAATCCAATCGCCAATAGCCCTTACTTCGCAGCACCTTCAAGCTTCCCCATATACTGCAAAGCCTTCCCAGTACCAACAGCCACCGATTCAAGAGGACTTGGCGCTAACTGAACTGGAACAAAGATTTCCTGACTCAGCCATTCCACCATACCTTTCAATAGCGCACCGCCACCGGATAGAATCACACCCCGGTCAACAATGTCCCCACTAAGTTCAGCTGGACAATCCTCCAAAGTCGCTCGGGCAGATTCTAAAATGTGCAACAATGACTCTTTTAAAGCACCACGAATTTCAAAGGAAGATAGAGTAATAGTCTTTGGCAACCCAGTAACCAGGTCACGGCCACGGACATCAAGGAACAGCTCCTGATGCTCAATCGGGGCATACCCTATTTCCATCTTGATGAATTCAGCCGTTCTCTCACCGATTAACACATTATACTTTTTGCGGACATATTGAATAATGTCATCATCCAACCGATCCCCACCAATTTTAAGAGAATGGCAGGCAACTACCCCACCATAAGAAATAATGGCCACTTCCGTATTGCCACCGCCAAAATCAACCACGACATTGGCAACCGGCTCATCTACGGGAAGGCCAGCTCCAATCGCAGCAGCCACAGGTTCTTCAATCAATGAAATCTTCTTAGCCCCGGCATTCCGAACAGCGTCCTCAATCGCCCTACGCTCAACACTAGTTGAACCAGAAGGGATACTTACCACGACATTTGGCTTTCTGACCCCAAACCCTATTCGTTTAGAAGCTTTGCGAATCATGTGTTTCAGCATATCTGAAGTGATGTCGAAATCGGCAATTACTCCTTCCTTCAAAGGCCGTAGGGCAACGATTTTTTCAGGCGTCTTCCCAATCATGTCTTTTGCTTCCTGACCCACAGCGACAATTTTCTTCGTATCCGTATCCACGGCGACAACGGATGGCTCGTTGAGGGCAATCCCTTTGTTTTTGCTATAAACCAATGTATTTGCAGTACCTAAATCAATTCCAATATCATAAGTTGACAACATATTTTCACCTAATTCCCTTTATTTTTACAAAATAAACTACGAAAAAGACTAACATGAATTTGGGGGTGAAAAAGCGTTTGTAAATGAACCGTTATTTATTTGTAATCAAATAAGAAAATTTTTCCTGTTAAACAAGCATAGAAACAAATTTTTTTGTATATACTTGTTTGATGTTCAACTGCTTTTTAAATTTATGGTACGATATGAAATGAAAGGCAGTGTGAAAAGATTGGAGTCAAAACAAAAGCTATTGGTCATCATTGGGCCAACCGCCGTTGGTAAAACAAAGCTAAGCATTGAACTGGCAAAACGGTATAATGGTGAAATTATTAGTGGAGATTCCATGCAGATTTACCGTGGCATGGATATTGGGACCGCAAAAATCAAGTCGGAAGAAATGGAAGACATCCCGCATCATTTACTTGATATTCGAGAGCCACATGAAAATTTTTCCGTTGCTGAATTTCAACAGCTGGTTCGTGACAAGATAAAGGGGATTGGCAAAAAAGGTAAACTTCCGATTATTGTCGGTGGAACAGGTTTGTACATTCAGTCCGTTATTTACGATTATCAATTTTCGGATGTTCCCGGTGATGAAAATTTGCGCAAGGAGCTTGAAGAAAAAGCCAAGGAAATAGGTAATGAAGCGTTATATCAAGAATTAATGAAGGTTGACAAGGAAAGTGCCGCTGATATTCATCCAAATAATATCAGAAGGGTGATCCGAGCACTTGAAATATTTTACCTGACAGGAAAGACCAAGCAGGAATTTCAAAATACCCAGCAACCCGACCTTTTATATCAGACAGCTATGCTTGGATTAACTATGAACCGAGAGAAGCTGTACGAAAGGATTAACCAGCGCGTGGATATCATGATGCAGGAGGGTTTATTAAAAGAGGTTGAGGGGTTATATCTACAAGGCTTGCGTGACTGTCAATCCATTCAGGCGATTGGATATAAGGAAATTTATGACTATCTGGATGGTAGCATTTCCTTAGATCAAGCCATTGAAAATTTAAAGCAAAACTCCCGCCGGTATGCCAAAAGGCAATTAACTTGGTTTCGGAACAAAATGGAGGTACAATGGTTTGACATGACTGATGTGAATAATTTCTCGAAAAAAATAGAGGAAATTTCACATTATGTTGAAGGAAAGCTTGGAGTAAAATCGAATACATATTAGTAGAGACAAAAGAGGAGGATATTTACCATGAAAACATCAATTAATATTCAGGACCAATTTTTAAACCAATGCCGCAAGGACAACACGAACGTGACGGTCTTCCTATTGAACGGATTTCAATTAAGAGGTCAAATTAAAGGCTTTGATAATTTTACTGTACTTTTTGAGTGCGAGGGGAAACAACAATTGGTGTATAAGCATGCCATTTCTACGTTTGCTCCGCAGCGAAATGTGCATCTTGATTTGGAAAATCAATAATCTAATAAAGAATTGGGCCCGTGTATTCGGGCTCTTTTTTATTTTGTAAAAAATCTTTTTTAATGAAACGGATTTTCGATGAATAAACATATCATAGAAGGATTATGCCATCCGTCATTTTTCGAAAAAAGACCAGGATGATCTTGTTGCAGATTGAGAGGTGAAAGCTTTGGATCAACCAAATAACGCGAAAAGTAACGGTCGAATTAGGGTTGTACTTAATTCTCAAAAAAGAAAAACAATAACAAAAGGGTTACCTGACTTTCAAGTTGCTCCAAAGGTTATTCCCCCTGAGCATGCGGCTTTGAAGGAAATTGAAGCGGAGCTAGGTGCTTTGGTTGGCATGGATGAAATGAAAAAGACAATAAAAGAAATTTATGCTTGGATCTATGTAAATAAAAAGCGGGAAGA
>NZ_JBALNY010000157.1:3049-15940 GCF_036962145.1 Bacillus sp. JJ1764
AAAACAGGCGCTTCACATGATGTTTAAAGGAAATCCCGGCACTGGAAAAACAACAGTTGCCAGGTTGATTGGCAAATTGTTTCAAAAAATGAATGTCCTTTCCAAAGGACATCTCATCGAAGCCGAAAGGGCTGACCTTGTAGGAGAATACATTGGCCACACCGCTCAAAAGACAAGGGATCTAGTAAAGAAGGCACAAGGTGGAATCCTTTTTATCGATGAGGCCTACTCTTTGGGGCGAGGTGGGGAGAAGGATTTCGGTAAAGAGGCGATCGACACACTCGTCAAACATATGGAGGATAAACAGCATGAATTTATCCTTATTCTTGCAGGGTATTCACGGGAAATGGACTATTTTCTTACCCTCAATCCGGGCTTGCATTCCCGTTTCCCGCTGGTCATAGATTTTCCCGATTACAACATTGATCAATTGATGGAAATTGGGGGTAAAATGTTAGTGGAACGAGAGTACGCCTTAAGCCATGAAGCCGAGAAAAAACTGAAAGATCACTTGAATTGGGTCAAAGCCGTCCTAAGTCCCACCAGTTTTTCGAATGGCCGTTATGTCAGGAATGTCATTGAAAAATCGATCAGGACCCAGGCTATGCGACTCCTGATGATAAACACTTATGATCGACACGAATTAATGACGATAAGAAGTAATGATTTAGTGTTTGATGAAGATTAAAAAAATCGACGGAGCTAAGGGTTCCGTCGATTTTGCTACTATAAATTGGTTTCTATTCGGCGAGTTGGCAATTTCCATTTAAATGTATAGGATAGGATGCGCAGCACTGTAATGATGATGAACAACGTGTATAATTCCCAGGTCCGATCGGCTACTTTTAGTCCGATGACCAGACCGGCAAGAATGGCCCAAACGGCATATATTTCAGATCGCAATACACTCGGTTTCCTTCCAGCTAGTAAATCGCGAATGATCCCCCCGCCACTTCCAGTTAACACAGCCGCAACTAGGACTGCACTTAACGGATGATGCATATTAGCCGCATACATAGCGCCTTGAATGGCAAAGGCTGATAACCCGATGGCATCGAAGAGATTCCCCCATTTTTGCCAATGCCGCAGCATGTTTGTTGGAAATAAATAAACAGCAGTGATCGATAATAGCGCAATTTGAAAAAATAAACCTTGTTCCCATAGAGCGGAAACTGGTACACCGATTAACAGGTTCCGAATTGCTCCGCCACCAAAAGCAGTTACTATACCCAGAATATATACCCCTAAAATATCATATTCTTCTTCCATCGCAACGATCGCACCGCTGACCGCGAAGGCAATCGTTCCAATCATACTTAATACTTCCCAAGTCATCATTCTCCGTTTTCCCCTCATAGATGTTTTTTACATTTTAGATAAAATTTTATCACTGACAACAAATATTTCAACCATATTTTATGGAAAATTAGAGTATTGTGATCTTTTTTGCTATCATGGTAATTAGAGCCTTTTGGAAGGGAAGGATGCTTTTTGGAACAAAAGGAAACAAAGGAAAAAGCAATACTGGTTGGTTGTCAAACACAAGAAGATGATGACCTGCGCTTTCAATATTCCATGGATGAATTAGAATCATTGACCGAAACTGCCCAAGGAGAAGTGGTGGCGACGCTGGTCCAAAAACGGGAACGGCTGCATCCAGCAACTTATATTGGAAAAGGGAAAGTGGAAGAATTACGGGTTTTGGTGGAAGAACTGGAAGTTGAATTAGTCATTTTTAATGATGAGCTCTCTCCTAGTCAAAAACGAAACCTTGCTGCAGAAGTGGATGCTCGGATTATTGACAGAACGCAATTAATTTTAGATATTTTTGCACAGAGAGCTCGTTCTAAAGAAGGGAAACTTCAGGTAGAGCTTGCCCAGCTTCAATATATCTTGCCTCGTCTTGCGGGACAAGGTATCGCTCTTTCAAGACTTGGAGGCGGTATCGGTACGAGAGGTCCCGGGGAAACGAAACTGGAGTCAGATCGCCGTCATATCAGACGTAGAATTGATGATATCAAGAGTCAACTTTCTGTCATTGTTCAGCACCGGGAGCGGTACCGTGAACGGAGAAAGAAGAATAAAGCATTTCAAATTGCCATTGTCGGTTATACAAATGCCGGTAAGTCTACGCTGTTTAACCGCTTGTCAGAAGCAGAGTCCTATGAAGAAAATCAACTATTCGCTACATTGGACCCAATGACACGTAAATTAATTTTACCAAGCGGATTTCTTTCCCTCATTACCGATACAGTTGGTTTTATACAGGATCTGCCAACTTCACTGATTGCCGCTTTCCGTTCCACTCTTGAAGAGGTGAAAGAAGCGGACTTAATTCTGCATGTGGTCGATATGTCCAATCCAGATTATTTTCATCACGAAAAAACGGTCAATAAACTGCTTAAAGACTTAGAAGTAAAGGATATTCCACAATTAACCGTTTATAATAAACGCGACGTCCAGCACTCAGATTTTGTCCCAACAGCAGAAACACCAACCGTATTTATCAGCGCTTTCGATCCTGAGGATCGTAAAGATTTAAAGGTGAAATTGGAAAAGGTCGTCACGGAGATGATGAAGCCCTATGACGTAAAGGTGCCTTCAACTGAAGGCAAATTGCTTTCTCAATTAAAAAATGAAACCATCTTAAGGGAATTATCCTTTGATGAAGACACCCAGCTTTATCGGTGTAAAGGTTTTTCTTTACCCGAGTCGCAAATTGCGGGGCAATTAGAGAAATTTAATGTATAGTTAGGAGTTATAAATATGTTTCATCAGTTAAAAAATGGGGAAAAACTGCAGCAGATTGTTGAAAAGGTTGAACATCAAATTGCTGCTGTACATAAGGAAATCGATGAAAGAATCGACGCTAATCAATTCCGTGTCTTACAAAGCTTTCAAAAACACAGAGTAAGTGAATCTCATTTCAATCCCACTACTGGATATGGGTATGATGATATGGGCAGAGATACATTGGAATCTGTATATGCGGATGTATTTGGAGGAGAATCCGGACTTGTTCGTTCACAAATCACTTCCGGCACCCATGCCATTTCCACGGCATTATTTGGCGTGCTCCGGCCAGGTGATGAACTGCTGTATATAACAGGCAAGCCTTACGACACTCTTGAAGAGATTGTGGGTATTCGCGGTAATGGGGTTGGTTCCTTAAAGGATTTCGGCATTACTTATAATCATGTGGACTTGACTGAATCAGGTCATATCGATTGGAAGTCAGTAACAGAAAAAGTAAAACCAAACACGAAAATGATTGGCATTCAACGCTCAAAAGGTTATGCCACTAGACCTTCGTTTACAATCGATGAAATCGGGGAAATGATAAAGTATGTTAAAGAAATCAAGCCAGAGGTAGTCGTTTTTGTTGATAACTGCTACGGAGAATTTGTAGAAGACAGGGAACCATGCCATGTCGGTGCCGACTTAATGGCTGGTTCATTGATCAAAAACCCAGGCGGTGGCATTGCAAAGACAGGGGGATATATAGTCGGTAAGGAAAAATGGGTAGAAGCCTGTTCATACCGATTGACGGCACCTGGGATTGGTCGGGAGGTTGGCGCTTCCCTTTATAGTCTTCAGGATATGTACCAAGGATTTTTCTTAGCTCCACATGTAGTGGGACAGGCTTTAAAAGGAGCCGTCTTTACTGCAGCAATACTCGAAGAATTAGGGTTAAATTCATCCCCAAAATGGGATGCGAATCGAACCGATCTAATACAATCTGTTCAATTCGATGACCAGGATAAGATGGTTGCTTTCTGTCAGTCAATCCAATTTGCCTCACCGGTAAATTCCTATGTAACCCCGTACCCAAATTATATGCCGGGTTATGAGGATGATGTGATCATGGCAGCAGGTACATTTGTGCAGGGAGCCAGTATTGAACTTACTGCTGATGGCCCTATAAGACCGCCATACGTTGTCTATGTCCAGGGGGGGCTAACATATTCCCATGTAAAGATTGCTATTCTCTTGGGGATTGATTCTTTGGTTGAAAAAGGATTAATACATTTTAAATAAGGGAAACATACGAAGGCAGCTCATAAATAGGGCTGTCCTTTTTAAGTTCTATTTATATATTCGAAAAAATATAACAAATAAAAAATTTTAAATAAAAAACCATGTTAGATTTCCTTACATATTGTTGACATATTTTCTTACACCAAATATAATAGCAATATGAATTAGCAAAGAGGAGGAGAAATTCAAGTGAGCGGAAAAGAAATTCGCCGTTCCATGCCATTGTTTCCAATCGGAACCGTTATGCAGTTAACCGAATTATCTGCTAGACAAATTCGATATTATGAAGAGCATCAATTGATTTCTCCGGCCAGAACCGATGGAAACAGACGTCTTTTCAGTTTGAATGATATTGATAGACTCCTAGAGATCAAAGATCTAATTGACCAAGGAGTCAACATGGCGGGAATTAAACAACTATTCTTGGTAAAAGAGCAACATGCTAGTGAAACTGAACAACAAGTTAAAAAGGAAAAACGCGAATTATCTGATGAAGAACTTAGAAAACTACTGAGAAGCGAGTTAATGCACTCAAATGGTAGATTTAACCGTTCATCATTACGACAAGGCGATCTTTCACGCTTTTTCCATTAAATAAATTATTATTTGGAGGGTTTATCATGGCGAAATATACGAAGGCTGATATTCAAAAACTCGCAAAAGAGGAAAATGTTAAATTTATCCGGTTGCAATTCACTGACATTTTAGGAACAATCAAAAACGTTGAAATTCCTATCAGCCAATTAGAAAAAGCATTAGATAACAAAATGATGTTTGATGGATCTTCTATCGAAGGTTTTGTTCGTATCGAAGAATCAGATATGTACCTATATCCAGACTTAGATACTTGGGTGATTTTCCCTTGGACTGCTGAAAAGGGTAAAGTGGCACGTCTAATCTGTGATATTTACAATCCAGATGGCACACCGTTTGCTGGTGACCCGCGCAATAACTTAAAACGCGTATTAAAAGAAATGGAAGACCTTGGCTTTACTGATTTCAACTTAGGACCTGAGCCAGAATTCTTCTTATTTAAATTAGATGAAAAAGGCGAACCAACATTAGAATTAAACGATAAGGGTGGTTATTTCGACCTTGCCCCAACAGACCTTGGTGAAAACTGCCGTCGTGACATCGTCCTTGAACTTGAAGAAATGGGCTTTGAAATTGAAGCTTCTCACCACGAAGTAGCACCAGGTCAGCACGAAATTGATTTCAAATATGCTAATGCCTTAACAGCTTGTGACCAAATTCAAACCTTTAAGCTTGTTGTAAAAACAATCGCTCGTAAGCATGGCTTACACGCAACTTTTATGCCAAAACCATTATTCGGAGTAAACGGTTCTGGAATGCACTGCAACCTTTCCTTATTCAAAAATGGCCAAAATGCATTTTTTGAACCAACAGGCGATTTACAATTGAGTGATACGGCTCGTCAATTTATCGCAGGAGTTATCAAACATGCTTCTGGTTTTACAGCAGTAACAAACCCTACAGTAAACTCTTATAAGCGTTTGGTACCAGGCTACGAAGCACCTTGTTATGTTGCATGGTCTGCACAAAACCGTTCACCATTAATTCGTATCCCTGCATCTCGCGGTCTAAGCACTCGTATCGAAGTTCGTAGTGTTGACCCGGCAGCAAACCCTTATCTAGCAATGGCAGTATTATTAAAATCAGGTCTTGATGGAATCAAGAATCAATTAACTCCTCCAGCTCCAGTAGATCGTAACATCTACGTGATGAGCAAAGAAGAGAGAATTGAAGAAGGTATCGTAGACCTTCCTGCGACACTAGCTCAAGCTCTTGAATTACTTCAATCAGATGAAGTAATCGTAGCAGGTCTTGGCGAACACATTCTTGAACACTTTGTGGAAGCAAAAGAGATTGAGTGGGATATGTTCCGTACCGTCGTTCATCAGTGGGAAAGAGATCAGTACATGAGCATGTACTAATAAAGGGGAAGCCTTGGCGCTCAATGCGTCGGGGCTTTTTTATTTGAGTAGAAGTTTGCCTAGGAGGCATAGGTAAATATTGTTTTTTACAATTCATCCCTAAAATCTTTTGAATATTATTCGTGCATATCAATCAATTCAATTTCCATTCATTTCACATTGACCATTTCTGGAGCTCTATTCCTAAACACCTCTGAATACCACTTTTCTTTCGATATTCGTCCTTCGATTACTGGCTTTTAATATCGAGAAGTTAGTAATATATACCTCTAAAGGATTTTATTTCCAATACATAGAATAAATAAAGTACCAAAATGAAGGAGTTGATTTCGTTTTGAAAAAGTTTTGTATTTTATTAATTGTTTTAATTACAACTGGTTGTTCTGTTTTGGCAAATGAAAATGAAAAAGTAAAGTGGTTTGAAGATGTGATAAAGCTATTAATTATGGATTAAAAGAAGAAAACGTTCATAAAAAAGATGTTATAGGTAAAGTAAAGGACAACGGTGAATTATTTATTTTTTACAAAAAACAATTAAAGAATGGAATAGGATTAGGTGTTTCGAACATTAGTAAAAGGAACGGGAAATATACTTGGTATAGAGCCAATCCAGACGTCCTAGTAAATGTGTCTAAAATAAGTTGGGAAACAAAAACACTTTCAAATAAGAAGTTTGTCATTTTTACCGGTGTAACTAAAGATAAAAATATAGCAATCGAAACCAAAAAAGGAATGGTTAATCCTAAAATTGACTCCAATAATGGTATATATTATTATGTCGAATCAATAGAAAAATAGACACTACAAATCATTTTTACAATCTGTTTTTATCGATGTATATTTAAATGAAACTAGCTTACAGTATAGTAATTATGAAAATACCGGATTTACCAAAAAACAGGAAGGGGTGCGAAAGAGTCTCCCTAAAATAATTATTCCAAATGCAGCGTATTGGCAGGCAAGAGATTTGGTATTAGAGTTCGAAAAGCGTGGCTATAAAAAGTGAGGGAGTTGCCAAGAAAAATATATGGACCTGGTGAACAACCTGCCGAAATAGATCCATATCAATTTGTTGTTGAAACGACTTACGAACAAGCAAAACAATTAGTCATTGAATTGCAAAATCGCGGATATGATCGGACCTACGGTGAAAAAAATAGAGTTTTTTAGAATCGCCCCCGAATTTAGGTAAAAGTCCAAAATTTGGAGGTGTATGTTTTGTATAATATGTAAGTGATTATGAACCTATGAAAACAAAAAACCGGCACCTGCCGGTTTAATACATTTTAATGAATCTGCCGATAAACGCCGATTACTTTACCTAATATCGAAAGGTTTTTCAAAATTATTGGTTCCATTGTAGAGTTTTCAGGCTGCAAACGAATATAATCCTTTTCCTTGAAAAATCTCTTACAAGTAGCTTCATCTTCCTCTGTCATGGCTACAACAATATCCCCGTTATTGGCTGTTTGCTGTTGTTTTACAATGACATAATCTCCGTCAAGTATGCCAGCTTCAATCATACTTTCACCCATAATCTCAAGCATGAAAATATGTTCATCTGCTGGAGCAAGTCTTTCTGGTAAAGGAAAATATTCTTCAACATTCTCGATAGCTGTAATTGGTAGACCGGCAGTTACCTTACCAACAACAGGAACATTTACTACCCTATTTTTAGGAATATGTGCCGCCTCATCCACTTCTAAAATTTCGATCGCCCTAGGCTTTGTAGGGTCCCTTCTAATAAACCCTTTACTTTCTAATCTAGCTAAATGTCCATGGACAGTGGAGCTGGAGGCAAGTCCAACAGCTTCCCCTATTTCCCGTACAGATGGGGGATATCCTTTGCTTTTGACTTCTTCTTTAATAAATTCCAGGATATCCTGCTGCCGCTTTGATATTTTTACCATGATAAATTGCACCTCGCCTGGTTTTTCTTACCTTAATTATAACATGTTCGCTATCGTTATACAAACATAAGTTCGAAAATAACTTGACAACAAACAAATGTTCGTAATATAATCAAAGTAAATAAACGAACATACATTCCGTAAGAGGTGTTAATGATGAAAAAATTATGGAGTAAATATTCATTTACTATTATTCTTGTTATTTTAAGTTGTTCTCTTGCATTCATACTTTCTGTGAAAAACCAAACGATCGATCAAGATAAATATGTAAAAGTAACAGTTTCTGAAGGGGACTCCTTATGGAAGATTTCCAAACAATATTCAGGACTTCATTCGCTTTCTAACGAGGAATTTGTTAATTGGGTAAAAAAATATAATGAAAACATCGGTGAGGAAATATACCCTGGAGAGAAGATAATGATCCCAGTAAGTAAAGACGAAACGACCAATCAATTTGCAAGTGTAGCAAATGAATAGAGGGTAATAGAATGAAAGCCATTATTTATTGTCGTGTAAGCACCAATAAAGAAACCCAGGAGACTTCATTAGAACGGCAAGAGGAAGAATTAATACAGCTCGCTAATTTCCATCAATTTGAGATCGTCAACATTATTAAAGAAAAGGCAAGTGGTTATGATTTGGAGAGAGATGGAATTCTTCAGCTTTTAGAACATATAAAGGATCAAAACATTAATGCGGTACTAATTCAGGATGAAACAAGAATTGGAAGGGGTAATGCCAAAATCGCCATCTTACACTGCATTCTAAAAGAAGGAATTAAGCTTTTTAGTATTTCACATAATGGAGAATTACAACTTTCGGAATCAGATTCTATGGTCCTGAAAATAGTCGGTATGGTTGAGGAATACCAAAGAAAATTACATAATGTGAAAATTAAACGTGGCATGAAACGAGCTGTTGAGCAGGGTTACAAACCACAGAAAAACTTATCAAACCAAGGGATAAATTCTGGACGAGAAAAATTGGATATGCCTATCGATGAAGTAGTTAGGCTTAGAAAAAATAAGCTCACCTTTGCTGAAATAGCAGCTACCTTAAGAGGTTTCGGGTATCCTGTTTCAAAAGCAACTGTTCATCGTAGATACCAAGAATATATGGAAGAACAAGAAGAAAATCAATAATCTTGTCATTGCCTCTTTTTTCTAGTAAAATCTGTTGTTATCTAAACAGATTTTTTGAAAGGAATGGGCTTTATGCTATCCAAAGAGAAAATTGCCAGAATTAATGTATTAGCCAGAAAAGCAAAAGCGACAGGCTTAACCGAAATCGAGGCAAAAGAGCAATCAAAACTAAGAAGTGAGTATCTTGCTGCATTTCGTTCCAATATGATTGATACTTTGACCAATACTACTATTATCGACCCGTTAGGAAACGATGTTACTCCAGAAAAAATAAAGCGTATAAAAAAGAATAAATTACATTAATACACAAATGCTGTCTTGAACAGATTAATTTTTCATCACAATGGATTATGCTTTAGATGAAAAACAATTTGTTCTTGGGCAGCTTTTTTACATAGATTAGTCACTTCTGTGTCAAAATAAAGAACAAAATGACTTTCCTAGCTTAATTTGTTGTAATGTGTTGAATAATATGTAGATGCACTATAATATTAATGATGTGTGCTTATAAATCCTATTAGATGAAGAAAGGATGTAATTATGTTTAATACTATTGACGATTTATCCGTTACTACGATTCGCACGCTTTCTATTGATGCTATTGAGAAAGCAAACTCCGGACATCCAGGTATGCCAATGGGTGCCGCTCCAATGACATATGCTTTATGGACACGTTTTATGAACCATAATCCTAAAAACCCTCATTGGTTTAATCGTGATCGATTTGTTCTTTCAGCCGGACATGGCTCTGCCTTGTTATATAGCATGCTGCACTTATCTGGATACAACCTATCTATGGATGATTTAAAACAATTCCGTCAGTGGGGTAGCAAAACTCCTGGGCATCCAGAGTATGGTCATACTGAAGGAGTTGAAGCAACTACCGGTCCACTTGGACAAGGTATTGCTATGGCTGTTGGTATGGCGATGGCAGAACGCCACGTAGCATCTGTGTATAATAAAGATCAATATGAACTCGTGAACCATTTTACATATAGTATCTGTGGTGACGGAGATCTTATGGAAGGTGTATCTGCTGAAGCAGCTTCCTTAGCAGGTCACTTGAAATTAGGACGTTTAGTCGTTCTGTACGATTCTAACGATATTTCACTAGATGGGGATTTAAATAAATCTTTCTCTGAAAGTGTGAAAGAACGTTTCCAATCTTATGGTTGGCAGTACCTTCGTGTTGAGGATGGCAACAACCTAGAAGAAATCTCCAAAGCATTAGAAGAAGCTAGAAATGATTTAGATAGACCAACGATGATTGAGGTTAGAACAGTAATCGGTTATGGTTCTCCAAATCGTGCCGGCACTTCTGGAGTACACGGTTCACCTCTAGGTGCCAATGAATTAAAGCTTACGAAAGAAGCCTATAAATGGACCTTTGAAAAGGACTTCCATGTACCTGAAGAAGTTTACTCTAACTTCCAAAAGCTTATTGTTGAAAATGGCGAGAAGAAAGAAAAAGAGTGGAATGACCTTTTTGCTCAGTATAAAAATGACTATCCAGAATTAGCAAAACAATTAGAGCAAGTTTTAAATCATGAACTTCCTGAAGGCTGGGACAAGGATGTACCTGTGTACTCTGAAGGAACGGCGTTAGCATCACGTGCTTCTTCTGGTGAAGTAATCAATGGAATTGCAAAAAATCTTCCAATCTTAATTGGTGGGTCAGCGGACCTTGCAGGATCCAACAAAACGATGATAAAAGGTTCAAAGGATTTCATGCCTGATTCCTATGAAGGCCGGAACGTTTGGTTCGGTGTCCGTGAATTCGCGATGGGTGCTGCTATGAACGGTATAGCACTACATGGTGGAGTTAAAGTGTTTGGTGGAACTTTCTTCGTGTTCTCTGACTACTTGCGCCCAGCTATTCGTCTTGCTTCATTAATGGGCTTACCGGTAACGTATGTCTTCACACACGATAGTATTGCCGTCGGGGAAGATGGACCTACCCATGAACCAATTGAACAGCTTGCTGCTTTAAGAGCAATGCCGAATCTTTCCATTATTCGTCCAGCAGATGGTAATGAAACTGCTGCAGCTTGGAAATTAGCTGTTGAGTCAACTAATCAACCTACTGCACTTGTACTAACTCGTCAAGATTTACCAACCTTAAAAGGTACCGATCAAAATGCTTATGAAGGAGTTTCAAAAGGTGCTTATGTAGTCTCCGCAGCAGAAAAAGAAACTCCTGATGCTCTGCTTCTAGCAACGGGATCAGAAGTAAGCCTAGCAGTTGAAGCACAAAAAGCTCTTGCTGCTGAGGGAGTTCAAGTTTCTGTAGTCAGCATGCCATCATGGGATCGCTTTGAAAAGCAATCAAAGGAATACAAAAACGAGATCTTACCGAAAAACGTGAAGAAACGTTTAGGTATCGAAGTAGGGGCATCTTTCGGCTGGCATAAATATGTTGGTGATGAAGGAGATGTTCTAGGAATCGATACATTCGGAGCATCTGCACCAGGTGAAAAGATTATGGAAGAATACGGCTTTACAGTTGCCAACGTGGTTGCAAGAGTAAAAGCCCTTTTACAACAATAATGTAAAGCAAAAGAGAGAGTGGCTCACCACTCTCTTTTTTGCGTATTATAATATCTCATTTAATCTCCAGAGTGGGTTTATTGATATTGGATTCCTTGTAATCGACAAAAAAAGAAATAGTTTTTGCCACGGTAAGACAAATGTTTCTATTCTGTTTTTTTATAATAGATAAAAGGGAATCTAGCGAAGGAGAGGTCTGTGTGAGAAAATATCAGCTTTATTTAATAGAAGATGAATTTGCCACCCATTACTTCGGAAGAGAGCGAATATTTTTTCAGCTATTCCAGGAAAGTCAGCTAGCAAGCGGTGACCTCCAATTTATTATAAAAAAACAAATTGCCTATATTACGAGAAGAATTGAGGTCCTAAAAATCCACCAGCTTATTCAAAAACAGCTTGGAAGATTAAAGGGATATAAAGCAGATCATGGTGCATATACACTTGAATTAAGTGGAAAAATAAGTATGGCAAGAGTTCAAGTATATCAGGATTACATTCTAATCGAGGCACATGGAAGCTATGAGGCAGAGACGGCGTTTTTTGAGGTGCTCCGTAAATGTGAGTCTTCCTTTTTGGCAATCGATTTGGAACATGAACGATTTGGCTGGTTAAAGCCAATAAAAGAAAGAAAATTTGTCTAAATGCAACGAAATATTGTCTAAATCTGTTTTATTTAGTAAACTGTTCTATGGTAGACAACATGAAGGAGGAAGTTTTTAATGGGTATGTACATTCTAGTTGGTATACTAGCATTAGCAGCTGGTGTAGCACTAGGATTTTTCATTGCTCGCAAATATATGATGAGCTATTTAAAGAAAAATCCGCCAATTAATGAGCAAATGCTTAAAACCATGATGATGCAAATGGGTATGAAGCCTTCTGAGAAGAAGATCAGACAAATGATGAATGCTATGAACAAGCAATCAAAATAAATGATTTAATTGCAATGTAGAGCTCTTATTCAATTGATTCTTTAGTGAATTGCAAATTAATCATTTTCCAAACAAAACCACTTTATCTGTATTTTTCAGATAAAGTGGTTTTTTCATTTTATAAATTTTGTCTAAATTATTACATCTTTCTTAGATTAGAGGAAAGATTTACCATTATATAGAAATAGGTAGAATGGATAGGAGGTGATAAGAATGAATAGTCAGGAATCAGCAAAAATTTGGCTTAATGAGATCTTGGAACAAGAGAAAGAGCTTAGTCAGAATAAGGCAATATTAAATCAAAGAAAAGCTGTCCTATTTATGAAAATAGAATTACTGACTAAATTAAGACATCAGCTACAAACCA
>NZ_JBALNY010000158.1:0-2943 GCF_036962145.1 Bacillus sp. JJ1764
AAGGTAATTTCTAATTTTCGCTGTAAATGCTTCAGTTCGATTTGCATTTGTTTGCGCAACTTCAAGTCCAGTGCACCTAAAGGCTCATCCAATAGCAGAACCTTTGGATTATTCACTAACGCCCGGGCTACAGCAACACGTTGCTGTTGTCCGCCGCTCAGTTGACGAGGTTTCCGGTCTCCGAAGGAATCCAGCTGCACGAGGCGCAGTGCTTCCTTCACTCTAGCAGCTTGTTCCGATTTCGGAACACCCTTCATTTTTAAGCCATAGGCGATATTCTCATTAATGGTCATATGCGGGAATAAAGCATAGTTTTGGAAAACCGTATTCACATCCCTTTTATAAGGAGGAATTCCGGAAACCGGTTTACCATCAATCCAAATTTCTCCCGAATCAGGCTCTTCAAAGCCGGCAATCATCCTTAAAGTCGTTGTTTTACCGCAGCCGCTTGGACCTAGCATCGTCAAAAACTCGCCGCGCTGAACGTTAAGGTTAATCCCTTTCACAATGAGCTCGTTACTATAGCTTTTTTCTACATGTTGAATGTCTACGATCTGTTCCAATCTCACCTCTCCTTTCTACTAGTCTACTTTTCGATCAAAAAACGTAAACAGGACAATCATCGTAACTGAGAATAAAAAGATCAGGGTTGAAATCGCATTGACCTCAGGTGTGATCCCTTTCCGCAGCATTGACCNNCATCAAAAGATAAAGTAAATGATAATAAAGAGGCACCAATGACGGCCGTTTTAATATTTGGCAGGGTTACATAAAAGAACGTTTTCAGCCTGGTTGCCCCTAAATCCATCGAAGCCTCTTCAATCGCCCGATCCATTCGTTTTAACCGTGCGTACACCTGTGTCATCACTACAGCAATTAGGAAGGTTCCATGACCTATGAAAATGGTGGTAAGTGATAATTCGACTTTCATCATCACAAAGACACTCATCATCGCCACACCAGTGATAATCCCCGGTAAAATCATCGGCAGTAAAACGATCCGTTCAAATGCCGTTTTTCCGGGAAAATGAAATCGGTCCACCACAAATGCAGCAGGGATTCCCAGCAGCAAACCGATCATCGTTCCAAATATGGCAACTAGCAAACTATTTTTCAAGGATGCCAAAAGTAAGCTATCTTGAAACATGACACTGTACCATTTCGTAGACCAGCTTTCAATCGGAAAACTGTTAACGGCATTTCCGTTAAAAGAATAAACTACGACGACAATCATCGGCAGATAAATGAACAAAAAGATTAACATGGCTGTCAGTTTTAATCCTGATGACAGCCAATCAATACGTGATGTTTTTCCCATCTTTAGCCCCCCTTTGTTTCTTCGGCATTCTCAAAACTGGAGGCCTTTTTTTCCAGACGATGGGTTATTTCCAAAATTAATAGCACTAAGACTAATGTAACAATGCCAATTGTGGAACCAAGCGGCCAGTTGTTGGCTACTCCAAATAAGCTGTACACGACATTTGAAATCATCATACTGCTAGTTCCGCCGAGTAATTGCGGTGCTAAAAAGTCACCCATGGTTAGAACAAACGCAAAGGTTGCTCCGGCAATAACGCCAGGCAGACTTAACGGTAAAATAATCTTAAAAAACGTCCGAAATCTTCCGGCTCCGAGATCCTTCGAAGCCTCCTGAAGATTTCTGGGAATATGCTCAAGCGACGTATAGATCGACATTAGTACCCATGGTGTATAGATATGGGTCAACGCAAGGACAACCGCATAGGGGCTGTAAAGAAAGATTTCCAGTGGTTTGTCTATCAGCCCCAGGCTCATTAACAGATTATTTAGGATCCCTTCCTGCCCCAACACAATTTTCCAGGCATAAGCCCGCACAAGATAACTAACCCAAAGTGGAATAATAACCAGCGTATACATAAGCTGCTTATGTTTTTTGACTTTAAAATTTATATAATAAGCAAGCGGGTAGCTGAGCAGAACACTGAAAATGGTCACGAGTGAGGCAATTTTCAGCGTTTTCAACAGCGTTCCATAATACAATTCATTGGTAAAAAACTTCGTATAATTATCCAAGGTAAATTCACGGACAATGGTTCCAAAATCCACCTTCCAAAAACTGTTCAAGAAGAGGGTGAAATAGGGAGCAAAAAGGAAGACAGTCAACCAGATTAATGGTGGGATTAACAGTAATAATAATCTGGGGTTGAACTGCCGGCGCTTCTTTTTTGGTTTGATCGTTGTCTGCTTCACCTGTGTAGAAACATTCACGGACATGTACTCAGCCCTCCTTTCTTATGCATTTCCTGTGTCTATTGGGCTTTCACTTCATTCCAAATTTCGTTGTATTTATTTCGGTCTTTTACGATTTGCCAGAAGTTGATTTTTTGCATGTAATTTTCCATATCGTCAATATGAATCGCTTGGGCTTGCTCAGGAGACATGAATTTTGCAGCATCTTTATTGGCTACACCATACCCGGTCGCATCGCTAACCAGTTTCTGCGTTTCCGCTTCCGTCACATAATTAATATATTTCTCGGCTAATTCTTTATTTGGCGATGATTTTACTACCATCAGACGGTCAATCCAGCCCGTGATTCCTTCTTTCGGAATCACTTCTTTCAAATTACGTCCCGTGGCATTAACAGTTGTTGGTGTCAACGGCCAACCCACTGCCAATACAATCTCTTTATTGGCAAACAAATCATTGAGTTCTCCGCCTGTTGCCCAATATTTACGGATTTGAGGCTTTAGTTGGATTAATTTCTTCTTGGCATCTTCAAGCTGTTTATCTGTCATATTGTACAAAGCAGAAGGATCGTCCTTATCCAACCCTTTCATTTGTCCAACCAAGTAGATATTGGAGATATCATCCCAAATGGAAACCTTCCCTTTATATTTTGGATCCCAGAAAATTTCCCAGCTGTCCGGCTCCTCTTTAATCACATCGGCATCATAAATAAGT
>NZ_JBALNY010000158.1:3000-19886 GCF_036962145.1 Bacillus sp. JJ1764
AAGTGAATCAGGTCCCCAAGTAAATGGAATCCCGTATGTTTTGCCGCCTTTTTTTACGTCTTTCATATCCACAAGCTTGGTAGCCAATTTGTTGTAGTTTGGAACATTGTCTAGATTGATTGGTGCTACAAGTCCTTCGTTTACTAAATAACCAGCAACATCCGAAGATGGGGATATTACATCATATACATTGCCTCCGCCGCCTTTGAGCTTAGATACCAACTCATCACTGGAGCCAAAATAAGTGGCTGTGACCTTCACCCCATACTTTTCTTCAAATCCCTTGACGAATTTAGGATCAGCATATCCTTCCCATGTAAGCAGGTTCAACGTTTTTCCGTCACTTTTTTTCGTGGAAGTTGTTTGGCTTCCACCTTGTTTTTCACCGCCGCATGCTGCCAACATCAATGAACAGCTAAGCGCAAGCATGCCATTTCTCCATGATTTTAATTTCATCTTTCTATTTCCCTCCTTTAACCTACTGCCTTCATAAATTGCAAGAATTATGCCAATTTTACAAAAAATAAAAAACGCCTAATCTCACAGGATTGGCGTTTTTGATAGGATTGACGTGTAATGCAAGGAAACATTATGAAACGGTTCATCTTGTTCCTTTTAATGTTGGGATGCATCATTGTCATGATTGGGCATCATTTGCATCTTGTTTAGCTTCCTAACAACCGTTGATTGATTTATTTTTAAAAGATCAGCAATTTTGTATGTACTAGTTGCCACCGTCTGAGCCTTTTTAATTAGTTCTTTTTCTACTATATCAATAGCATCCTTTAAGGGAATGATTTTATGGATCGTGATCGGACTCTCTTCATCCATTCCCAATAATTCTTTTTTTAATTTTCTTGGAAGAGCTTCTATTTCAATTCTATCGCCATCGGAAGCGACAAACATCCATTCTACCGCATTTTCCAGTTCTCGGACATTACCAGGCCAGTGGTATCGGCTTAATAAGGACAGTACCTCATTGGAAAATTGTTTCTCAAGACCTTCTCTGGCATTAATTTTCTCTAAAGATGTGAGTAAAAGAGGAATGATATCCTCTGGACGTTCCCTTAAAGATGGAACATGTAAGGGGATGACGTAAAGCCGGTAATACAGGTCACTTCTAAATTTGCCTTCATGGACAAGTGCTTCCAAGTCCTGATTGGTGGCGGCCAAAACACGGACATCCACTTCCATTAACTCTGAACCTCCGACACGGTAAAAGGATTTGTTTTGTAAGACATGAAGAAGCTTGGCCTGGAGCGACAACGGTAATTCTGCTACCTCATCTAAAAAGATAGTTCCACCGTTTGCTTTTTCAAAAAATCCTTTTTTTCCCTGACGTTTCGTCCCGGTAAAAGCACCTTCTTCGTAACCAAACATTTCACTTTCCATCAATGTTTCCGGAATCGCTGCACAATTTAACGGGATGAAGGGCTGGAGCTTTCGTTTACTCATTTTGTGGATCAACCGGGCCAATTCTGATTTTCCATTTCCAGACTCTCCAAGCAAAAGAATGGTTGAGTCTGTTTTAGCAGCCTTTGAAGCAAATGTAAAAAATTCTTTCATGATATTGCTTTTAATCACGAAATTTTCTTGTTTAAGCCATTGCTGATGAATCTGATGTGTATCGATGATAGGAAAAACGGAACGAGGGTTTACAGTGGAGATATCGGTTGAGGTGCAGATTACCCGATTAATTTCGCCGTTCTTCCCCCAGAGTATGTTGGATTGTACAAGGAGACGTTTATGATTAGCGGTCTCCTGAAGTATCGTTATATTTTCCCTTTTTTCAATCGCTAAAGCAATTCCTGATGGAAAAAAAACGCCTTCTTTTTCTAAGTCTTTCACGTTTTTTCCGATTAATTGTTCCCGCGAATAACAGTAGATACTCTCACACCGCTCATGGACCCGTAGAATGTTTCCCTGCCCATCAGCAATCATAATGTCATCCACGACCAAATCTAGAAGGGCCTGAAATTCATCACGGGTTTCTTCCTTTGGTAATTCTTCCCCGCTCTGATTTCTGATGATTAGCGCCAGACCATCACCAAACCCGGGAATCACATCCACCTCTAATCCGAATGACGGCAAAAAGTTAACCCGTTTGTAGCGATTTTCCCAAATATATTGAATGTCTTTTGGGAGATCCGTAATGGTATGAACGGAATAATCCACTTGTAATAATTTTCTTGCGACTGCATTAAAAATGATCACTTCTCCTTCAGGGTCGATAATCATGACACCCTCTGTGAAATGATGAAATATTCGCGTCATAAACTTCCACGTTAAAACGGATGGGCCTCGCTCAATCATTTTTTCCCTCCCAATCATTGAAAAGTCCTATTTCAATAAAATCATAAAGCAACAAATTTGTAAATATTACAAAAATTAAGAAAAATAAATAAGCACACGCAATTTGTGTGCTTATATAGAGAAAGGATAAGATTATAGGCTGGGAGCTTCCATTCCAATTAGACTCCATTCTTCTCTTGCAGGTCCGTATATGCCTGGAACCTTCACACCTGCTTGACGCATAAGAACGGTAATTTGCCCGCGATGATGGATGAGATGCTTAATGAGGAGGTCTAATGTAACGGCCTTAGCCATTTCCCTGCCAAAAACATGGATCTTATCTGATAACGATGAATCTGACCATTGCTTAACAGCCTCCATCGTATCGGCTGTCACTTTGCGAAAGGTATCAGCAATTTCCTTTGCAGAATCTGGAACTTGATTCGCATTCTCAACCTGTTCCACCTTCAGCCCGAATTCACTCAGCATACCGGATGTGCTCGTTACAATATGCCAAGCGATTTTTCCTAAACTGCGGTCTTCCGCTGACACCATTTGCTGAAGGGATGCGTCTGTTAGAGCATCAAAAACTTTTTGCGTGGATCCAGCTTCATGGGTCCAATCACCAATAAATTCTTGAATGGATGTATACATCAATTAAAGGCCTCCTTGATATTTCCAAATTATGGTCACCATATTATATCATGATGATTTTTGCTGCCTTTTATCCAAATTTTTAACTAGGCTTCCTGAACAAATTTTACAAATCGTTCCATGACAGCATCAATAAACGAGAGTGTTGCCCCATCTTTGAGACGCTCAGTTTCCTGATCAAACTTTGTTTGCGCTTGGCCAATCAGAATTTCATTGCCTGCCGGTGGGAATAGGTTAACTTGCATACCGGCTAAAATCTGGCGGATATGTAATTGTGCACGTAAAGTACCCATAATGCCAGTGGCTGCCCCTGCTATCAAAACAGGCTTACAAACTAAAACCTTGTCTACTCTGGATAACCAATCCAGTGCATTTTTTAGCACGCCAGGGATCGACCAGTTATATTCAGGTGTTAAAATAAGAACGGCATCAGCTTCTTTGACTTTCTTTTTAAAATCAAGAACCGTTTGTGCTGGATCATTTTCAATATCCTGATCATAGTATGGCAGTTGGCCAATTTCGAGTATTTCCAATTCGAATTGGTTTGTATAACGCTCCTGAAAGGTTTTTGCTAACATGCGGTTATACGAATCTTTTCGTAGACTTCCCACAATGGCTACAAATTTCATGCACCTATCCCCTTTTTACTTAAATTGTTTGACAATAATGATTATAAAAACAATGTTTCTTAGAAACAATTTATTTGCTTATATACAAAAAACCGATGTCTCTTTTTCTTAGAGTTCATCGGTTTCTAGTTAACATAATAATATTATTTATTTAGCTGCTGTTTTTCTCATAGGCTGAAAAATAGTAGTCGATTTTTTAATTGGTTCATGCTTTCGATAGGCATGATAATAGGCCATTGCAATAAAGATGGTACCCCCGACCGCATTGCCTAAAAAGACAGGAACAAAGTTTTGGAGATATTCCATCCAAGTGAAATGTCCAGCAAAGATCGCGGCAGGTATGACAAACATATTGGCGACAACGTGCTGAAAGCCAATTGCTACGAATGACATGGTAGGAAACCATATTCCTAAAATCTTACCTGACATATCCTCTGCCCCATAACATAACCATACGGCTGAGGCTACCAGCCAGTTACAGCCAATTCCTGAGACAAATGCCTGAATAAATGATACTTCCAGTTTGTGCTGAGCGATACTAACTGTTTTTTCCAAGAAAGGCGCTGTTTCCGTTAATCCGACTACATGGCCGAAAAAATACGCCACAAAGATAGCACCGACAAAATTGCTCAAAGTCACTAGCAGCCAGTTATACAGCAGCTTTCCTGTGGTGATTTTCTTTGCCATTCTTGCCAGCGGCACTGCCATCATATTACCTGTTAGCAGCTCCCCTCCGCCTAATAAAGTAAGAATCAAACCAATCGGGAATACGGAAGCTCCTACTAAACTGCTGATTCCTGCGAAATCCCCCGTCATGGTTGCTGTAATTCTTATATAAAGCAAATAGCCAAGAGCAATAAACGCCCCTGCTTCAAAACCTAGAATTAAGGTTTGCAAAGAGGCATACTTTGTCTTTTTCACTCCATTCTCAACAGTAATCTCCATAATTTTGTCTGGTTTACTATAAGCCATAATGATGAACTCCTTAAGATTGTGAAATAATGAACATACTTATTTTAACTCTTTTTTCTCAAAACCAATGTGAATTTTTTATTAACGTTTTGATAGCGCTTTATAGATGTGGGCAGATTAATTACGAGCAATTTCAATATAATTGCTCTAAAAAAATCGTCGGGAGTGATGGATCATGGCTAGAAACAAACTGTTGGTTCCTGGTGCAGATAATGCTTTAGATCAGATGAAAGCAGAAATTGCCAATGAGTTTGGAGTTCAACTTGGTGCTGATACGACCGCGCGAGCAAATGGATCAGTGGGCGGCGAAATGACTAAACGTCTCGTCGCTTATGCTGAACAGGCTTTAAGAAATCAACAGAATCAATAGTCTGTGATTTCGCATGAATGAGGGTGTCTCAAATGAGACACCCTTTTTATCATGAATTTATCCAATAAAGGAGTATAATGGATATAGGAGGAATTTTTTATTCTAGGAGTGAGAAATGATGAGTGAATTTGATTTTCACTTTCCCAATCACGTGAAATTCCAACAAAAGTCGAAGAAAACATTATGGATTACGTTATTTTTGACGTTGTTCTTCACCCTTGTGGAAGTAATTGGCGGTTTGTTGTCTGGTTCACTTGCCCTTTTATCAGACTCAGCCCATATGGCATCCGATGTCATCGCATTGGGTTTTAGCATGACAGCGATTTATTTGGCTACAAGAAAACCAAATAAAAGGTATACATTCGGATTCCTTCGCTTTGAGATTCTGGCATCATTCATCAATGGACTTGCCTTAATTATCATCGCAATTGGTATATTTATCGAAGGGTTCAAACGGATCATTGCACCTAGGGAAATTGAACTTCAGTTAATGCTAACTGTCGCCACCATCGGTTTAATTGTAAATATCGTCCTGACAATCGTTCTCGCGCGAAGTACAAAGCAAGAGGAAAATTTAAATATAAAAAGCGCACTATGGCATTTTATTGGGGATCTGCTCAACTCAGTTGGGGTAATTATTTCAGCTATCCTCATTCACTTTACAGGCTTAAACTTAATTGACCCTATCATTAGTATGGTTATTGGGACCGTCATTCTGATCGGTGGTGCCAAGATTATGAAGGAATCTTACTTTATTTTGATGGAAACCGTACCGGATCAATTTGACCTAGACGAAATCCGCCAAGCGATTAAGGCCGTCGAAGGTGTTGAGGATGTCCATGAGATGCATCTATGGACGGTGACAACAGACCACTTTTCTTTTACAGCACATGTTTTTTTAAAAAATAATGCGGAGCCATTGATGACAGTCTCCAAGATTAACCATTTATTAAAAGAACAATACGGTCTNNATGGAGGGTTGCCATTAGCAGCCCTCTTCTAATTTCTGACTATGTTATGCCCTTTTAAACCCTTCTTCCATTAAAAAAGCTTCCGCTTCTTCCAGTGTATCAAAGGTTTCTTCGAGATTTAGTCCAAAATAAATATTCCAAACTTCTTCTTCAAGAATCAGCATAAGTACTTCATTTGCATCATTCACCCAGCGCTCTTCTTGATTTTCGCCAATGATGGCTGCTTCTGCCACGGTTTTTTTATTAGCTGATAAACTGGAAATCGATTCTTTAATTAATTGCTTCAGCTCCTCGGCTGAATAGTCACGAATATTCACGAGCCCTTTTTGATCCGTTTGGTAATTGGTTAGTTTTCCTGCATAGACGAAGCCATTACCGTTGGGATGTAGATGATACACCACATTTTTCTTTTCATAGATACTCTCATTAAATTGATAATTCACCCTGCCAAGTGAAACGTTTACTCGTTCCAATTCAGGGAATGATTCAATAATCGCAAGTTTTTGTTCAAAAGTTATCATACAAGCCTCCAAATGATTAATGTTCCCATTTTATCATAACTACAGGTATAATCGAAATTAACAGAAAAGTTCAGTCACCTTTGAGCGATTTTAAGGGGGATGAAAGGAAATGGATACTGGAAGCCGGACAAAAGATATGTGGGATGCCAATTTATATGATGGGAATCATTCGTTTGTTTCCCAATATGGCACAGGATTAATAGAGTTATTGTCACCAAAAAAAGGTGAAAAAATTCTTGATCTTGGCTGTGGAACTGGTGATTTGGCTAAGAATTTGGCAGTCTTAGGAGCCGATGTGGTTGGCGTGGATAAATCAGAGAATATGGTATTTCAAGCGCAAAATAAATATCCTGAGTTGTCGTTCTTGGTTCAGGATATAACACAATTAAGCTTTCAGGAAGATTTTGATACGGTCTTCTCCAATGCCACACTGCATTGGGTAAAACAGCCTGAAAAAGCACTGAAATCTATTTTTACCTGTTTGAAAAAGGGCGGAAGGTTTGTAGCAGAATTTGGCGGCAAAGGGAATGTTCAATTGATAACAGATGAAATCATTCATCAATTAGGAAAAGCAGGGTTTTTATTCGATCGTGATGCATTTCCTTGGTATTATCCGAGCATTGGGGAGTATTCCAATTTAATGGAGAAAATAGGATTTAGGGTTACATTTGCACAGCATTTTGATCGACCAACTCAGCTGGTCGGTGATGATGGATTGAAAAATTGGATTCACATGTTTGCCAGTGATTTTTTTGAGGGTGTTTCTGAAGATGTTCGGGACTCTATTATTTCATCTGTTGAAGATGAATTAAAAGATACATTATATAAAAATGGGCATTGGTATGCAGATTACAAGAGGATTCGAGTTATTGGGGTTAAATAATAACTGGTTGTGATGTAGGTGCGGGTGAATTGGCGACTTTAGTTTGGCACAAGCCTAATATGAGGTCGCCAATCCCAAAAGAAAATTCAACAATCTCCTAACAAATCCTCCAAAGCAGCTCGCAACAAGGAGAACTGATACTCAAACCCTTCTTCTATAAGTCGTCTGGGTTTAACATGCTGGCCTTCTAGCACCAAAGCGCTTTTTTTACCCAATGCCAGCTTCATGGCAAAGGTAGGTACCGGCAGCCAGTGCGGACGATGTAGTACCGCTCCGATGGTTTTGCCAAATTCCTTCATTCGTACCGGTGTAGGTGCCGTTACATTCACTGGTCCTTTTACATGCTCATTCTTGATTGCAAAAGATATGGCCCGAACCACATCGGTCACATGAACCCATGATACCCATTGTTCACCGGAGCCTACAGTCCCACCAACAAATAATTTATAGGGCAGCACCATAAGCGGAAGTGCTCCTCCTTCAAGGCCTAGGACAACCCCAAATCTCACAAAAACTGTTCGAATGCCAAGATGACTCGCTTCTCCTGCTTTTTTCTCCCAATCCGAAACGGTTTTTCCTAAGAAATCAATCGCAATCTCGGGTGAATCTTCTGAATAAATCTTTGTTACCGAAGCAGGATAAATCCCAATTGCGCTGGCATTGATTAGCACCTTAGGTTTCTGATCCAATGCTTCCATTATTCTTATCAGTTCATTTGTTGCCTTCATTCGGCTTTCATAAATTTGCTTTTGATGGCTCTCATTCCATCTGCCCTCATTTATGGAAACCCCTGCTAAATTGATAAACACATCGGCAGTGATGATGTCTTTTTCAGGAGTTGCATTTGGAGACAGCCACTGAACATAGGCAACATTTTCGCTAGACACCTGTCCCCTCCTTGTTAATACGGTGACATGATGCCCTTCTTTAAGAAGATTTTTCACTAATTTTTCTCCAATAAAGCCTGTTCCGCCTGCAATAACAATCCTCAATCATTTCCCCTCCTTTATTTGTTGTAATCCTCCCAATATTGATAAATGAACTCTTTTACCATTTCACTCAATTGACTTTTTTTCTGCCCTTTTACCCACTCGACTTGATCAATCGGGAGCTTAACCCTAATATTAACCTCTTCATCCGGCATTTCTACTTTTCTGATGTCTTCTAAAGTAATACCCTCTTCTATATTAGGGAAGTCTGATTCAGCTTCCTTTACTTGTACAAAATCACAATAGTCCTCTATATCATCGATTTCACAAAATAAATTCAACTGTGGCAGTCTGCCAGGGAGAATTTTTACATGCATGATCAAGTTCAGCCATCTTCCATCATCTAATTCTATTTCAATAATTAAGTTTTCCACTTTTTTATATTTTTTTAAGACCACTTCACTGACAATTAAATCAAGTTCTAAATTAAACCGGGCATGATCCTCGAAGATATAAATCGCATGATTAAAAAAATGGATCTCCTCACCATCAAATTTTACAGTTTTAACTACTACCATGATTGTTCCCCCAAATAATGTTTCAATTACCAATATAGTATCATCAATTTTGTTTCTTTGGGGATGTATTGCCTTCCGATTATAGAGAAAAGATTTTTTCTCCTCTCATTTTTTGATATAGTAATTCTTATGTATAAAAGGAAGGAAAATGAGACGATGAAATGTTTTTCAATTGATTTAGATGGAACATTATTAAATTCTGCAAGAGAAATACCCGAGGAAAACTATGCTGTTTTACAGGAATTGCGTCATCAGGGGCATAGCGTCATTATTAATACAGGCCGTGCATACGAAGATGTGATTCAGTTTAAAGAACTTCATAGGTTAGAAACACCGATTATTACCATTAACGGAACGGTGCTCTACTCAAAGAGTGGCGATGTTCTTCATGAAGGCTCAATGAAAATCTCTGTTTATCAAGATTTACTTAACAGCTTAAGGGAATTTGGCCTATGGATAATGGTTTATACGAACCAAGGCGGTTTCCCATGTCGAAATCCTAAAATCCAGGGAAAAAGTACCGAAGAAATCGAGCCGATTTTCAAAGACTATGATTATGACCAAATTTTAGAGAAAGAAAACATGAAGATTTATAAAGTTATGGCAGTGGCAAAAGATCCTAAAAAAATCGAGCAAATCAAAAAAGCCATTTCAGGGAAATTTGACCTATCCATGGCATCCTCCCACGATAACAATATCGAGTTTACCTCTGTCGAAGCAAACAAAGGAACAGCCCTTTTAAAATACCAGCAAATCATGAACCTAAAATTCGACGAAATCTTTGCCTTCGGCGACGGTGGCAACGACCTCGAACAATTCAAAGTAGCCACCACATCCGTCGCAATGGGCAATGCACCCTTCCATATCCAACAACAAGCCGACATCATCACCAAAACAAATGACCAAAACGGCTTCGCCTACGCGGTTAAAGAACTGTTGAATATATAAAAGGTGACAGGCACCACAAAAAGACAAAACAGCCATTTGTCCACCTGGGGAGGACACTTCAAAACAACACTATCGTTGTCCACCCCAGAAATACATTTGTCCACGGATGGTGACAGGCACCGTCGTTGCACTATGTTGCACTGTCGTCGGTACCTGTCATCTTTTAAAAAAATTTGGTGTATTTTAATGCTTTTTTAATACATTCTAACTATATCTATGGTATTATTTCATTAAAGGAAACCTTTTCATTGAAATTGGAAGTTTGCTTTTGTAGGGCCATTTTTTTGGAAATGAGGTGCCATATGAAAAATACGGTGAAAAAGTATCATATTTTCAATAGAATTGGACGATTGTTTAAGCTGAATTATTTGAAACTTCTGCGTTCTAAAGGTGGCGCCAAGAAAGTGGCACTGGGGTTTGCGATTGGCTTTGGCTTGGAGATGTTGGTCATTTCGACAGCATCGCTAATTTATATATTATTCGTCCCTGCAGTTAGGATTGCAAGAGGCTCATTGCCAGCATCCATTATTGGCAATATTATTGGAAAACTAACCTTCCTACCGGTAATTCTATTGCCATTTGCCAGAAAAATCGGAAAAATGATTTTTCCAATGAAAACAAGCTATGGGCATCATATTCCCTTTTCATTCCAAAAACTCATGCACGGTGACTTCCATACCCTACTTAGCCTCCTTCACGGCAGTTTGCATGTACTAATTGGCATGATCGTATTCGGAATCATATTAGGGATTGTTTCTTATTATCTTGTCCATCATTTATATGAGCGTGAAAAGGAAAGAAGATTACAAAAGGTCAAAAATGGAAAAATTGCCAGAGGCATTCCATTAAGAAATTAATATAAACATTAAAAAACTGGGCGGATCTACATTCGTTCAGTTTTTTGTTATTTCATGCGTATCAATCGATAAACAGTGATTCCAACTGTACCTAAAATAATGAATAAAAATACAGGTAAAAACCAACCTCCATGTGAATCCATGCCTTTAGCTACTTGAACACTTTCCCATGTGATCAAGGATAAAAGCAAAACAATTTCAAAGTTTAAGATCACCATCATTCTACGAGCTTCAAAATAAAGTCTTGGTGCATTTTCTTCTGTAATTCTGACAGGATAATTATAAACATGTGGATACCGCTCAACAAAAGACAAAGTAATAAATAATAGCGATTCAATAATCGGAATTGTCCAAATGGAGCCCTTTCCTCCCCATCCATCCGCCTTACCCATCGCATTAAAATGAACGGGCACTTTATCTGGCAGGCCTTTATAAAGGTAAAAAAGATAAATAAATTGCCCTACGATCAACAAAATAGAAAAAACCTTTATCACTTTTTCGGAAGATGTCATCGAAATTGTAAGGATAGGACGTTGTTTCATCCTTCTCGCCTCCTTAATCTAGCCCATCCATTATACAATATTTCCCTTAAGAAATATCTAAAAATAATACCACACATAACGAACTATGAATTGGGAAAAAATACATTTAACGAAGAAGAAAAAGGACGGAAGTTGATGAAGCACACCAATAAATTCGTTTTTTTAATGGCGGTTCTACCTTGGCTCTCTATTCCATTAATTGGAAAACAATCATTAAAACGTTTTCTTCCAGCCTCATTAGCCATGGTCATTTTTGTAATTGTAGAGGGAGTGTACGCCGAGAAGAAAAAGTGGTGGTGGTTCACCTATAACATCAAACCTAATTTTTTAGGAGAATTCCCCATGATTTTCGGCCCTTTTATTGTGGGCAGCCTTTGGATTTTAAAATTCACGTTTGGCAAATTTAATTGGTATATGATCTTAAATTTATTGGTTGATTCCTTTTTTACCTATTTTGGAATTCCTATTTTACGAAAAATTGGCTATGGTTCGCTAGTTAGACTAACCAAACCAAAATTGTCACTGATCTTTATTATTAAATCGTTGCTCTTGTATAGTTTTCATCTTTATTATGAAAAAATCTTTTTGAAAGACAACCCCACATCCTAAAAATCACATAAAAAAAGAGACAGGTTTGATTCGACCTGTCTCCTTTAACTACTATATGAGCTGCTTTGTTCCATCGGTTGTTCAATGGTGTTCTAAATGACCATGTATGACCAGTTTATTCTATCGTTTTAATCATGTTATACCAAGTCACACCACCATGCTCCGAACTGGAAACACCCCGATTAACGTATCCATATTTTTCATAAAACGCGATTAGATTTTCTTTACAAGTTAGTGTGATGGTTTCACGTTTACAAGTAATTGCTACTTTTTCAAAATACTCTAAAAGAGCTGCAGCTACACCACGAGTTTGAAAATGCGGGGTGACTGCAATTCCCAAAATGCTTTGGTGACCACCTGATGGAGGATTTGGCTTGATCTCATGATAAAGGTCATCGGTTATAAATGGAGTTCCGATCACAGGACCATTCACCAGCCCCACAATCACTCCATCCACTTCTGCTACAAAGAAACTATCTGGAATCCTCTGAATTCGCTCTATCAACGCTTCTTCCGTTGCGGCCTCTTCTTTTGGAAAGCATAATTGTTCGATAATGATAAGCTCAGGTAAGTCTTCCATTGTTACGTGACGAATGTTCAACACTTTTTTTCATGCCTCCCAAAACAATAACCAAATTTATAGCATAATAGATGTTATTCTACTTATCTACTATAACGAGTATTGGACAGGAATGATAGTATAATTTTTCGGAAAATCTACAAAGCTCTCTCTTGATCACGGTTGGTTTCGATTTCATTTTTACTTCCGTTTACAAAGATCTTCATAGCTGCCTTCCCATTTGGACGAAATCTCCAGCTTGGTATTATTTCTTTCTGTATATGAAGAATCCTTTATTAATGTAGGTAAGTCTTTCATTCGTCTGCACTAATCATTAAAATATCGCTGGGCAGGTGGACAATCACGTATCGTATTAGAAAAATAAAATGGAGTAAGGACGGTGATTGACTTGTCAAACCGAGTAAATATCATTCACTTTAACGTACAAAGAATAGCCAATAATGCAAACATCAATTTTGGTGCAGCCGATCAAAATAGCCATACTTCAAACAATACGATTATCGGTGGAAATTTTAGTTTTGGTGATGGGGGCGATAACTCCTTCACAAATATTAATAATGGAAATATAGACATTTCAAATGAAAACAAGGAACAGGACACCTAGGCAATTCAGGGATCTGGACTTTTTTTATAAACGACGTTTAAAATCCCTTTCAATTCCTTTTTTCCAGCTTCGGTCCAACCTTCCCCCGCCGCGTAGGTTGTCTACTGCTTCGTTTAACACTTCAAAATTCACTTCCGTTCCCAACTCATCAGCATGGTAATCTACAGCAAAGTCCTCGTGAATGCCGAATCGATCAGCGGTCGCAATGGCGTCAATGTTGGCACCTAGGAATAGGAATTCCCAGCCATATATCTCTCTTTGATGTTTCACCATCTTACTGATTTTTTCCTCAGTATATTCACGGCTGGCATTTTCCATCCCATCCGTTGTTATCACAAATAGGACCCTATCAGCACGTTCGCTCTCGCTGGTTCTCTTTTGGACATTCACGATTTTTTGTATAGTAAAACCAATGGCATCTAATAGAGCGGTGGTGCCGCCAACTTCATAATCGGCGTCTGTTATGGGGGAGATGCCCTTTAGATTGATTCGATCATGTAATAATTCGTATTTATCATTAAATAAAACCGTCGTCACAAACGCTTTACCTTCGGATTTTTGCTGTTTCTTCAGCATTGCATTATAGCCTCCGACGGTATCAGATTCGAGTCCTGCCATCGATCCACTTTTATCTAAAATAAACACTAATTCTGTTAGAATCTTTTTCAATTCATAAACCCTCCTTTGTTGATAATCAAATCTTACCAATCATCAAATAAAAAAAGGTCGCTTTTTAAGCGACATTTTAAGAACCCAGTAATGGCTGATCAAAGGCAAATAACGCCTCATTAATCTCATGAATATTGTAGATTCCCTGCTTTATAAAAAACTCGATAATAACATCAAATTTACTGCTATGTGACAAGGTAAACCCTGCTGTGTTTAGGAGTTCATTTGTTTCATCTATATTCAAACTTAAGGCAACTGCGAATGCAAGGACCGTTTTCTTTTTGGGATTATAATCAGCCCCATTCCGGATTTTTGAAAATAAACGCCGGTCAATGTTGGCCCTTTTATATGTCTCAACATCCGTCATTCCTTTTTCATCAATTAAACGAAGAAGGTGTTCCGAAAATGGTTCATCTAGCTGGTTTAACAAATCATCCAACGTAGCCTGAGATTCAAGAATGTTTTCCTTAAAAACTTCACTCTCCCACAATGGAGGTTCTACTATCTGTAATGACCTGTTACGACTAAAAAGGTTTTCCACTTCTTCCACATAATGCTCGTCAATGTATTGATGAACCGAGGAAAATAGTTTATCGCTGATTACAAAAGATTCTTTGTCAAAAACAACTAAGTAAACGAGCATATCATTTTTCAATAAAAATGAACTGATCGTGGATATGGCAATTTGGAGCGCTTCTTCCCGAGGATAACCATAGATACCAGTGGAAATTAACGGAAACGCAATGGATTCGCATTGTTGTTCCTTTGCCAGTTCCAGAGAGTTCCTATAGGAAGCTTTTAAGAAGTCTTCTTCCTGATGTCCACCACCCTGCCAAATCGGCCCCGCTGTATGAATGATATACTTTGCCTTTAAATTGAATCCATCGGTAATGACAGCTCCCCCGGTCTTACACCCACCAATCTGATCGCATGCCTTCTGCAATTCTTTGGAACCTGCTGCTTGGAAAATAGCTCCACAAACACCCCCGCCCATTTTAAGAGCGGTATTGGCTGCATTCACAATCGCATCTACTTTCATTTTGGTGATATCATTACGAAGTATTTCTAATGGCATAGGTTTTCACTTCCAAACATCATGTTTCATAAAAGATTATCTCTATTATAGTACATTTTCCCTCTCTTGTTTTTCTCCTTTTATTAAATAGGATTCTTTACTGGGAATCCAGCTTGGATGAAAAATAAAAAGCTGAAGATTACAAGAGACCTTCAGCTTTTTTCCTGACAATAAATATTTATACCGATTCAACATTGTTAGGAGTGGATTTAATATATTTCATAAAAATAAAACGGACGAATGGACCCATGATCACGATTTGCAAAGGTAGTGCCACAATGAAATTTTTTGCAAACACGGACAAAAAGTCTGTGAATAAGGAGTTTGAGTGGTATCCATTTCGAATCGAGTAGGTCACTAATCCGTATATGGACATGAAAAAGGCCATGCCAATCACCATGCAGGTTGATATGGCAAGGATTGTATAGAGCTTATTGTTCCTTTTCGCTGTTAATTTTAATGCCAATTTCTTAGCATTTGGACCAACCAAAAATACGTCGAGCGTTAACGCAATGATAAACCCTATGACAAAATCTGATATTCCTTCTAATAAATTCATTTTTCCAAACATCCCATTAAGGTAAAGATTATACACGGTCATTACAAAGACCATTCCAAAACACATAATCATCCCAAATTGTAAACTTTCTTTCTTATTCGTTGGCAATTTCAATCATCCCTTCTTGGTTGCTATCTTTTGTATTATAGAGATAGGAGAAATTCCACGTAAGTGAACATTTTGTTAATTTTTTATGAACAAATTAAGAGCAACTCTTATTTATTAAAATACAGGAGTCCAATTAGTACTATTTATCTATATACATACTTCCTCTTATCCAAAACAAGTATGGCAGCTGCCAGTAGGATCACCCCCATAAAAGCAGGTGCAGTATGACCAAGAGATACATAGATTTGACCTCCCATAATTGGTCCAATAATTCTTGCTAAAGCCTGAATAGATTGACTGCCGCCTTGAATTCTTCCTTGTTCACCTGAATCAACAGATTTGGAAACCATCCCATTAAATGAAGGTCCGAAGATGGAATCACCAAAGGCAAAGATAAACATTCCAATGATCAAAAGAGGATAGAAAGAGAACAAAGCGGAAGCGGCTATAAGACTGTAGCCTAGGATCTCTGATATCATCCCGATAGTTGCTATTTCTTGATCACTACGTTTTTTCAAAAGCCTTGGCATGATGAAAGCTTGTGAAATGATATCCTGAATGCCCATAATGGAAAACATTAGTCCGATTCGTGCAGGATTCCAACTGAATGTATCCAATGTAAATTGAGCAAAAACTGCCTGAAGCGATCCGTTCGGTATCCAAAGTAAAAACGCTGAGATTAGCAATCTCTTTAAATTTTTCGTAGAAAGGATACTTGCTAATTGTGTAAAAGGATTCAGTCTTACAAACGGAATCTCTTTCAATCTTTTATTTTTTTCAAGGCTTTCGGGCATAAAAAACAATCCGTATACAACATTCAATAAAGTTATGGTGGCTCCAAAATACATTGGGATTGAATAACCAAACTTTGCAAGTAGTCCTCCAAAGGTGGGGCCTATGACAGTCCCAACACCAACAACCGCACTCATCCAACCAAAGTATTTTGTTCTGTGTTCTGGGGGAATGATGTCAGCAAAAAAAGCGAAGATTGTGCTTATACTCCCTCCTGTTATACCCTCTATGATGCGCCCTACAAATAGGATCCACAAAGCTCCTCCTAGGCCAAAAATGAAGTATCCGATGGCAGAACCCAAAAGGCATATTAAAAGTATCGGACGACGGCCATATCTGTCGCTTAAAGCGCCGAGACCGGGGGCTGCAAAAAACACGCATACTGCATAAACAGAGGTCAGCAGCGTAACCACGATAGCTTGCTCTTCCGGATTGCTAATATACGGCTGCACTAAAAATGGGACGACCGGTGTGATGATGGTGAAACCTATTCCGCAAAGAAACACAGATAAAAGACCAAAAAATAAAGCCTTTTTATCCACGGATTGTTCTGTGTTTTGTTCGTGTTGTAGTGATTTATTTTTGAGCACTAAATTCTCTCCTTCAGACCGCAACTTTGTTTCCTTGTTAACAAAAATCATATCTCAATATTGTTTCCTCGTCAACAAAAAACAGCCTGTTCTCCCTCAGAGTACGGCTGCCTGTGATTTCTTTTTCATGATTCAAATTTATTCGGTCTTACGA
>NZ_JBALNY010000159.1:0-2998 GCF_036962145.1 Bacillus sp. JJ1764
CAATATTAGTATTGAATCTGTAAGGAGTGATAAAATGCTCCAATTAAAAAATATCATTACCCCATGCAATTGCCTCATAACAGAAGAAACAACGCTTCAAGAAGCTATTGTCCTAATGTGCAGGAAGAAGTGGAATCTGCTTCCAGTGACAGACGCTAATCAAACATTATTAGGTGTATTTACTCGAAGCAGCTTACATCAAATGATCTCGAAAGAACGCCCACTTAACACTCCGATTAAATCATACATAAAGAAGCAGGTCGAGACTGTCAGGCTTGATACTCCATACGAAAAAATTCAACAACTTGTAAAAACCAGCAAGGTTGGTACCGGTGTCGTCATTGATGAGAAAAATAGAGTTGTCGGTATTCTGACGAAGACAGATGTCGTGATATCGTTACAGCACCAATTGGATAAAGTAGCTAATCTGATTAAAAAACTGGAGCATGCCGAAAATAAAGCTAGTTTCTTCCATCACCGATACCAAAAATCTGAAACTGCCCAATTTACTTGGAATCATATTCTAAGCATGGACTCCCGCATGGAAATATTAAAAAATAGCGGTGCAAAGGCAGCTAGAGGGAGGTCGACGGTACTTATTTGTGGAGAAAGCGGCACAGGAAAGGAACTGTTTGCCCATGCCATTCACAATGGAAGTCCCAGGAGCAAGGGGAAGTTCGTCGTGGTGAATTGTGCCGCGATTCCAGAAAGTCTACTAGAATCAGAGTTTTTTGGTTATGAAGAGGGGGCTTTCACAGGTGCAAAAAATAAAGGAAAACAGGGTAAGTTTGATTTAGCTGATGGAGGAACTTTGTTTCTTGATGAAATTGGAGATATGTCCTTACCCCTTCAAGCCAAACTGCTTCGTGTTCTTCAAGAACGGGAATTTTATCGCGTGGGTGGAATGAAAAGAATTAAAGTGGATGTCAGAATAATTGCTGCAACCAACCGAAATCTGGAGGAAATGGTGAAAGAAGGCACATTTAGAGAAGATCTCTATTATCGGCTAAATGTAATCTCTTTGCAGATTCCTCCCCTTCGTGAGCGGATATATGATGTGGATTTTCTTATAAATGAATTCATACATGAATTTAATCATGTCATTGGAACGAAGATTACAGGAATTGAGGAGCGAGCGAGAAAAGTGTTGCTTGCCTATGATTGGCCAGGAAATGTCCGGGAATTACGCAATGTATTGGAAAGAGCCATAACATTCGCTGAAAATAGAAAAATTAAATGGGAGGATCTTCCTGATTATGTAACAAAGCAAATTTCCTTAAAGGAACCGACAGAGAGGATATCGATGGTTGAACATGCAGAGCTTGAAACCATCAAGAAGGCACTTGTCCAGATGAAAGGAAATAAAGTGAAGGCAGCAAAATTGCTCGGGATCAGCCGCTCAGGATTATATGAGAAACTAAAAAAATACAATGTACCTATATAAAAGACAGGAAGTGTCCATTTATTGGACACATTTATGTATCTAGTAAAGGAAGTAAGTCGCAAAAAGTCACCAAATGCCCTTTTTAAGAATATTGGAACGATAATTGCATATGTAAGTGGTAGTGATGATCCTGATAAAACCGAAAAGAAGTTGATAAGTGAAGAATTTGCGTTGATAAAAATAGAAAAGGTGTTGATAGCCAGAGAATTTGCGTTGATAAAACAAGAAAAGTTGTTGATAGCTAGA
This sequence comes from Bacillus sp. JJ1764, assembly GCF_036962145.1. Classification (NCBI taxonomy): domain Bacteria; kingdom Bacillati; phylum Bacillota; class Bacilli; order Caryophanales; family Bacillaceae; genus Bacillus; species Bacillus sp. JJ1764. The sequence goes on from NZ_JBALNY010000159.1 coordinate 1,691, forward strand.
GAATTTGCGTCGATAAACCGGAAAAGTCGTTGTAAAGCAAGAAAATCTTTGCAGAAATTTTCAATTAGGTTATTAAAAATAAGGACATCAAAAATACACATAAACGGAAGCGTTCACAAAAGGAGGACTAACAAATGAAACATCCATACCTAAACGAAGATCACGAAATTTTTCGGCAATCCCTGCGAAAGTTTTTAGAAAAAGAAGCATATCCCTTTTATGAACAATGGGAAGAGGAGCGGATGATTCCTCGTTCCTTTTGGAAAAAGATGGGGGAGCAGGGCTATCTTTGCCCAGACATCGATGAAAAATACGGCGGCAGTGAAGTTGATTGGGGCTTTTCAGTTGTAATCAATGAAGAACTTGAAAAAGTCGGCACAGGGCTAATCGGTATCGGACTCCACAATGATATCGTGGTACCTTATATTACCGCCTATGGTAGTGAGGAACAAAAGCAACGCTGGCTGCCACAGTGTGTGACTGGGGAGATTATCACCGCCATAGCGATGACGGAACCATGCACAGGATCAGACCTGGCTAACATCAAAACAACTGCCAAGCTCCAGGGTGACCATTATGTGGTAAACGGACAAAAAACATTTATCACGAACGGCATCCAATCAGACCTAATTGTCGTTGCTGTCAAAACGGACACGAACGCAGTACCTAAGCACAAAGGGGTCAGCCTGTTGGTGATCGAGCGGGACACACCTGGTTTTTCAAGAGGGAGAAAACTGAATAAACTCGGCCTCCATAGTCAAGACACCGCAGAATTAATCTTTGAAGATTGCCTTGTTCCAAAGGATAATCTTCTTGGCGAAGAAGGCAAGGGATTCCTTTATTTGATGGAAAAACTTCAGCAAGAACGTCTTCTCACTGCAATTGGTGCACAAACAGCTGCAGAAGTGATGTTGAAAATGACCATTGATTATGTAAAAAGCCGTGAAGCCTTCGGGAAGAAGATCAGTCAATTTCAAAACACCCAGTTTAAGATTGTTGAAATGGCGACAGATATCCAGATGAGTCGCGCCTTTCTCGATCAATTAATCGCTGAGCATATCGAAGGACAAAATGTGGTGACAAAGGTATCGATGGCGAAATGGAAGCTGACCGAGAATGCAAAAAAAGTTGCTGCCGAATGTTTGCAGCTGCACGGTGGCTACGGCTATATGGAAGAATACGAGATTGCGAGAAGGTATCGCGATATCCCAGTCTCGAGTATCTATGCCGGAACCAATGAAATAATGAAAACGATTATTGCGAAAAACTTAGGGCTATAAATTACAGTACGCTGGCGGGAATAACGAG
>NZ_JBALNY010000159.1:3083-23533 GCF_036962145.1 Bacillus sp. JJ1764
GAAGCCGGCGGGAATATCGCAAAACTCCGCGGGAATATCGCAAAAACTCGCGGAATCCCCACAACCCCCAAAAAACCAACCAATAGGAGGCGTATAAAATGACCACAACAATCGGAAAAGTATTCGAATTAACCGTAAAACGAAACCCTAACAAGGAAGCAATCTACGATGTTCGTAAAAACGTCCGTTACACCTACAAAGAGTGGAACGAGCAGGTTAACCGGTTGGCTAATGCCCTTTTAAAAGAAGGGGTAAAAAAAGGCGATCGGGTTTCCACCTTGATGTTCAACACAGAAGAGTTGGGGACTGCCTTTTTTGCCTGTGCCAAAATCGGTGCCGTGTTTAATCCAATCAACTTCCGACTCATGTCAGAGGAAGTGGCCTTTATTTTATCAGATGCCGCCCCAAAGGTTGTGCTGTTTGAAAAGACATTAGAACCAGTCATTTCTGCCATTGCCGACCGCTTCGATCAAATCTCGTTCTGGTACATTGACAAGGACAAACCGGAATATGCAGCAAGTTATGAAGAAAAAGTTGCCACTGCCTCTACCGATGACATTACGATTGAAGTCAAGGAAGATGATGTGTATGCCTTCATCTACACCAGTGGAACAACCGGACGTCCAAAGGGGGTCATACACATTCACCGCAACATGATTGACCAAAGTTTACTCTGCATCGCTGCAGGGAAATTAGAAGCGGATGATGTTGGGCTTGTTACAGCACCGATGTTCCACTGTGCAGAGCTTCATTGTGCCTTCCTTCCTAGAGTTCACGTTGGTGCGAAAAACGTTATCCTTCATCAGTTCAATCCCAAATCAATTCTTCCATTAATAGAAAAAGAAAAAATCACGAAACTGTTTGCTGCACCGACCATGTGGAACATGCTTCTACAGGAAGATTTAAGTCAATATGATCTATCCAGTTTAAAACTTGGGTTATATGGGGCAGCTCCAATGGCTCCATCTCTAGTGCACGCACTGCATGATCGCCTCGGCATTTCTCTTATCCAAGCCTATGGGATGACGGAAATGGGCCCGGCGATTACCTTCTTGTCGGAAGGCGAACAGCTGAGAAAAGCTGGCTCAGCAGGTCAGGCTGCAATAAATCATGACATTAGGATTGTCCGCACGAGAGAAGATGGACCTTCAGACCCAGATGATGTTGTACCAGCTGGAGAAACAGGAGAAATTATCGTTAAAGGACCATGTATGATGCTAGGTTACTATAATCGTCCCGAAGCGACCCACAATGCCTTGAACAAAGGCTGGTACCATTCGGGTGATATCGGCTATATGGATGAAGAAGGTTATCTATACGTCAATGACCGTGTTGACGACATGATTATCAGCGGGGGGGAAAACATTTACCCGCGTGAGGTAGAGGATGTGCTTCATGGGCATCCGGGTGTACTCGATGTTGCAGTTGTCGGTCAGCCTGATGACCGTTGGGGTGAAACTGTTACGGCTTTCATTGTAAAAAAAGACCCGAAAATCACCGAAGAAGAATTGGATGAATTTTGTAAAAATAGTGATAAACTGGCAAATTATAAGCGCCCAAGAAAATACCACTTTTGTGAAGCACTGCCCCGAAATGCTAGCGGGAAAATTCAAAAGTTTATCCTGCGCAAACAGCTTGAGGAACTATTTGCTCCCGATCAAGCAAGCAAGTAAGAAAGGACTTAAACTATGTTACATGGCATTAAAGTCATAGATTTTACTAATTATCTTCCTGGACCGTTTGCCACCTTAAGACTGGCAGAATTGGGGGCAGAAATTATCAAGGTGGAGTCACCGGAAGGGGATCCCGCCAGAAATACAGGATTTTTTAAGCAAAAGGAAGGGTTAGTTTTTCATGCCAACAACCGTCAGAAAAAGAGCATCACTCTTAATCTGAAAGGGGAAGAGGAAAGGCAAGTAGCGTTAAAAATAATTTCAAATGCTGACGTTCTCATCGAAAGTTTTAGACCAGGGGTGATGGAAAAACTGGGGCTTGGATATGAGACTGTTCAACAGATAAAGCCAGATATCGTCTATTGCTCCATTTCTGGATTTGGGCAGAACAGTTCATTGAGCAAACTGGGTAATCATGACATCAATTACATGGCTTTAAGCGGGGTGCTGGCTCAACTAAAGGATCAACAAGGCAGACCTGTGCATCCATCTATTACGCTTGCTGATTATGTAGGGGGATTTGCCGCAAACGAACGGATTTTAGCCGGCCTAGTTTCTAAATCACTTACTGGTAAGGGAAGCTATCATTCTATCTCAATCACGGATCAACTGGTTTCTATGCTGGGTAATCATGTCCTCGTTCAACAGGAAACGGGTCAAGGCACTGGAGTACCTGTCCTAAACGGTAGTGTGATCTCCTACGCGATTTATGAAACGATGGATGGTCGGTATATGAGTCTTGGTGCGCTGGAGCCGAAGTTTTGGCATAATTTTTGTTTGGCGTTCGGTCGTGAGGACTGGATCAACAGCCATTTTTCAAAAAACAATCAGGAAAACCCTGTTTTCCATGAAATTACCGCCTTGTTTATGAGTAAATCCTTCTATGAGTGGATTGAATTCTCCCAGAAGGTTGATTGCTGCATGGCACCAGTTTTGGAAGTGGGGGAACTCACCGAAAATCCTTATTATATAGAAAAAGAGCTGGTATTCAAATCTTCTTGGGGAGATTACCAGGTTAAAATGCATAGTGACCTGAAACTAGAATCGTTAACCCCTCCACCCAAAAAAGGAGAGCACCGGGAACAAATTTTGAAGAATATGTTAATGTAAAGAGTACTTGGTAAAAAAGCTGGTCTTTTTAAAAGTATCCCTTCATCAATAATCTCTTAGAAAGATTACACCAATAATGTAGAAACCCCTTCAGAAAGCTTTCTGAGGGGGCTTTAACATTAAAACTGATATCCGTAGTGATCTAATATTTAGGTGAATGGCAGTCAAAAGGAAAGGATTGGTATGGTGAGTAAATGGTATGAGATTCATATGTTGGATGATGTAAGAAAACTTAGATTCAAAGGTACGATGTTAATGTTATTCATTTCCTTCTTAATGGTTGTGATATTCGGCAATTATACTCATTCATTTGATACTGCCTATATCATTAACTCCTGCCTTGGTTTCGCACTGGGATTTAAACGAAAAGCCTCTTTATCGAATCAATTAGTTTTTTCCATCTTTGTCATTTCATTATTTTACTATATTTCCTATCAAACAGAGCCGGAACAAATGATCCATGTTTCTGCTGGACATCTATCTATGCTATTAGGTATTTTCGCAGGGGAAATTCAAGATAGATTAGAAAAGAAGAAACCAAATAAAAAGCAGCCTTAGTCTAAATTTCATAGAGCTAAGACTGCTTAATAGGCTTTAAAAATATGTTTACCCGCAAATTCTACTAAAGTTAAAATCAGCAAATGATTCAAAGCGAATGGTCTTTTCGTGAAAATTTAAAAACGAGGTGACCTGATTAGGGATGACCACACATTTCATCCCGGCATCAATAGCAGCCATGGATCCATTCACTGAGTCTTCTATGGCCACTGCCTCAGCTGGTTCGATTTGCAATTCCTCTAACGCCTTCAGATATAGGGCCGGGTCAGGTTTGACTCTTAAAACATCCTCTTTCGTCTTAATGACAGAGAAATAATCCATAAGTTCAAATTGAATAAGGAATCGCTCCACCCATTCCTTTGAAGAGCTGGAAGCAAGCCCAATTACATAGCCTAACTGTTTAATTTCCTCAAGTAACTCCCTCACTCCCTCACGAAGTTCCAGCTTGGTTAATTTTTCAGAAAATCGGTCTCTAACTATTTGGCTTAGTTCTTGTGGGTTTACAGCCGTTCCCGTTTGAGATTCTATATACTGAAATAAAGTTTCATCCGTTGTCCCAACACACTTCGCAAAAATATCAAGCGGCAACTCGATTTGGAATCGCTCATCCAGCAATTCTTTAAACCCTTCAAACCACATTGACTCCGTATCAATAATCGTTCCATCAAAATCAAATATGACTGCTTTCATTGCCATGTTTACCTCCTGAAATGTACCTTATTATACAAATTATATATTAATTTTAAAAATATGATATGCTATTTTAGAGATTGATAAGAAAGGAGAAATGAATTTGTTTGAAAAAGCTTTGACACTGTTACAAACTTATTTTGGCTATGATTCCTTCCGCATAGGTCAAGAGCAGGCAATTCGTTCTGTACTGTCAGGGAATAATACGATTTGTGTGATGCCGACAGGTGGAGGCAAATCGATTTGCTATCAAATTCCTGCGATGGTTCTTCCAGGTACCACAATCGTTATTTCCCCACTGATCTCCTTGATGAAAGATCAGGTTGATTCCCTCATCCAAAATGGTATTCCTGCAACATTTATCAACAGTTCTATCAGCTACAATGAAGCGAATGACCGAATTCAGGCTGCTAAGCAAGGAAAGGTTAAATTGCTTTACATCGCTCCTGAACGATTAGATTCTCCTGAATTTATTGCTGAGCTGAAAAGTATGGAGATTCCGATGGTAGCTGTGGACGAGGCTCACTGTATCTCACAATGGGGACATGATTTTCGTCCAAGCTATCGCCAAATCAGCAAAATGATCAATTGCCTCCATCAAAAGCCAATTGTGCTCGCCTTAACGGCAACCGCAACCCCAAAAGTGCGAGAGGATATCTGTGAACTGCTTGCTATTCAAGAGAACCACTCCATCATTACCGGTTTCGAACGTGTTAACTTATCCTTTTCAGTTATTAAGGGACAAGATCGCTGGAAGTACCTTTTGCAATACTTGAAAAAGAATGAAAAAGAAGCAGGAATCATCTATGCGGCGACGCGAAAAAATGTAGATACCCTATATGAACGGCTGCAAAAAGAAAACATTAATGCTGCCCGGTATCATGCAGGTATGAACGATCAAGAACGCAATGCGGAACAGGAACGCTTTTTAACTGACAAAGCCTCGGTTATGGTTGCCACCTCTGCTTTTGGGATGGGAATCGATAAAAGCAATATCCGTTTTGTGGTACATCTACAACTTCCAAAAAATATGGAGAGCTATTACCAGGAGGCAGGCCGTGCCGGACGAGACGGGCTGGATAGTGAATGTATGGTTCTGTATTCGCCACAGGATGTGCAGATCCAGCGCTTTCTGATTGAACAATCAACAGATAGAAACCGTATCACAAAAGAGCTGGAAAAGCTTCAGCAAATGGTTGATTACTGCCATACGGAAAGCTGCCTGCAGGAGTTTATCTTAAAATACTTTGGTGAGACAGAAACTGAGCAATGTGGGCGGTGCGGAAACTGTACGGATTCGCGGACAAGCATTGATGTGACCAAAGAAGCACAAATGGTGTTATCCTGCGTGATTCGGATGGGACAGCGATTTGGCAAAAACGTAACTGCCCAGGTATTAACCGGTTCGAAAAATAAGAAAGTGACTGAAATGGGATTTGAAAAACTGTCTACCTATGGAATCATGAAGGAGCAAAGTGCAAAGGACGTGGGGGATTTCATTGAATTTTTGATCTCCCAGGAACTAATCGCCATTGAACAAGGGACTTATCCAACCATTTATGTTTCCCCTAAAGGAAAAGAAGTGCTCCTTGGGAAAGAACAAGTCTTCAGAAGAGAGACGGTGCAAGTCAAACAAGTATCCAAAGCGGATCCTCTGTTTGAGATTTTGCGAGAGGTTCGCAAACAGATTGCCGCATCAGAAAAAGTCCCGCCATTTGTCATTTTTTCCGATGCTGCCCTCCAGGATATGTGTGCTAAACTGCCATTAACCAGTGAAGAATTTTTACAAGTCAGCGGGGTTGGTGAGCAAAAACTAGCGAAATATGGACAGGAATTTATCAAGGCGATTCTCGAATTTTATGAAGAAAACCCCGACTATCAAAGTAAAAATAATCCAGTACCGGTTGCTCCTAAAAGGTCTGCTAAAAAGGCAGTGGGGGACTCCAATATAGAAACGTACCAAATGTATAAAAATCACCTCTCTGTTCAAGAAATCGCCGAGCAGCGTGAATTGGCGGCCAGCACGGTGGAAAATCATCTTCTCCAATGTGCCCAACAAGGGATGGAGGTAGATTTTTCAAGTCTCATACCAAGTGAATATATACCACTCCTTGAACATGCAGTGGAAAAAGCCGGCCGTGAACGTCTCAAACCAATTAAGGAAATGTTACCTGAAGACGTAAGTTATTTTATGATTAAGGTATATGTCTATTATTTAAGTAAGAAAAAATAAAGAAATGGCTGAACTGTGACAAATAAAGGTTCAGCCATTTTTGTTATTAAGGCGTATGATAGAATTATAGGAAAATTATGTTAAAATGGAAATAAGTAACGTTAAGAGGGTGAGGAACATCGATACAAATCAAGAAGTTGTGATTAGCATTAAGGATTTAAAGAAAAATTATGGATCAAAAAGTGTCTTAAAGGGAATTGATTTGTCAGTAAAGCGTGGGCAAATCATCGGATATATCGGGCCAAATGGTGCCGGAAAAAGTACCACCATCAAGATTTTGCTCGGTCTTGAAACTGACTTCACCGGAACTGTAGAAATACTGGGTGAGACCTTAAATGAAAAGAATATAGATTATAAGAGGAAAATCGGTTATGTCCCGGAAATTGCCGAACTGTATGATAATCTCACGGCAAGAGAGTACTTAACTTTTATTGGAGAACTTTACGGAATGGAGCTCGCCAAGGCAGATGAGAAGGCGCAAAGACTGATGAAGGTATTTGGACTTGAAGGTGTATATGACTCGCGCATTGCTTCTTTTTCAAAAGGAATGCGGCAAAAGGTATTGATTATATCCAGTTTAATACATAATCCAGATTTATTATTTTTAGATGAGCCGCTTAGTGGACTTGATGCCAATAGTGTTATGGTTTTTAAAGAAATTCTGGCCATTCTAGCTGCCCAGGGAAAAACCATCTTTTATTCCTCCCATATCATGGATGTGGTTGAGAAAATAAGCAGTAGAATCATTTTAATTAATGATGGGATCATTGTGGCCGACGGCAGTTTCAACGATTTAAAGGAGCAAAATAAAGAAGGGTCTTTGGAGCAAATTTTTAACCAACTGACTGGTTTTAATGAACATCAGGAAATGGCAGAAGCATTTGTCTCCATTGTTCAAGAGGTGTAGAGACCGTGAAAGATTTCCGAACTTTAAAAATCTTGGACGCATTTAGCGGTTTTTTTGAAAGGCTTGGTGTAGATTATCCTATCATGAGAAAAATCCTAGTGGTTAAACTTACGATGGATGGTCGCAGGACACCAACCATTTTTAATCAACAGGGAAACAAAAAGAAAAAACCGGAAGAGAATGGATTTATTAAGTCGCTGTGGATCTATGTATTAATGAGCCTCATGCTGATACCTGTTGTCAATCTTGGAACAAGCTATCTTTATCAAATGAGTCTCTTTTATGGGATCGTCATGTTTCTCGTAATGACATCAATGATTTCTGACTTTTCCAATGTACTGCTTGACGTAAGGGACAAAGGGATTTTGCTGACCAAGCCGGTCAACAAAAAAACCGTTAGTGCTGCTAAAACGGTTCATATCTCGATTTATTTATTTTTTCTTACTATAGCCATATCTGCTGTGCCTATGATTGTGGGAGCTTTTAGACATGGGCTGTTATTCTTTCTTTTATCCTTACTTGGACTCTTACTTCTAGATTTATTTATAGTCGTTTTAACAGCCATCATCTATTATTTTATTTTGCGCTTTTTTGATGGAGAAAAATTAAAGGATATTATTAATTATGTCCAAATAGGGTTATCAATCTCGATTGCAGTAGGCTATCAAATTTTGGTAAGGGCGTTTAGTTTAGTAGATTTGAAAATTACCTTTACACCTAGTTGGTGGCAGTTCCTTGTTCCTCCCATTTGGTTCGGAGCGCCATTCGAATTAATTTTTGGGCATCTTGCAAATCAAACCCTTTATATTTATTCGGTGTTAGCAGTGATCGTCCCGATTCTCGCTATTATGATCTATGTTCGGATGTTGCCTTCATTCGAGCAGAATTTACAAAAATTATCGAATAATAGTGGTGAGGGCAAACGAAAAGAGCGCAAATGGAAAAATATAGTGGTCAAATTATTATGCAGAAATAATGAAGAGAAAATGTTTTTCCGATTTGCTGATCATATGATGCGGAATGAAAGGGAATTTCGTTTAAAGGTATATCCTTCACTCGGTATGTCATTAGTTTTTCCGTTTATATTCATGTTCAATGAGATTCAAATGAATTCTTATGCCCATTTAGTAGAAAGTAAATGGTATCTCACCATTTACATGTCTTGTACAATGATTCCCGGTGCAGTTACCATGTTGAAATACTCAGGGAAATATAAGGGGGCTTGGGTATTTAGAGCAGCACCCCTTCATAATTTAGCCCCATTGTTTAGTGGGGTATTAAAGGTATTTATCGTCAACCTCTTTTTCCCAGTTTATTTTATTTTATGTATTATTTTTATTGGGATCTTCGGATTTAAGGTGATCCCTGATTTAGTAGTAGTAATGGTTACAGCTGTTCTCTATACTGTCATTAGTACGATCTTTCTTAAAGGTACCTTGCCATTTTCAGAGTCCTTTCAGGATGTTAAGCAGAATGGGGGACTGCAAATGATCGGTGCTCTTCTTTTAATCGGCATTTTTATTGGCATCCATTTTGCGGTTACCTTTATTCCTTTCGGTGTGTTTATTTACCTGATTATTCTAAGCGTCATCACATTATTTTCTTGGAAACGAGCCTATAAAACCATTTGGTCTATCCGATAATACAAAGCTGCCATTGGTCTGAAGTGACTAATGACAGCTTTTTATTTGGTCATTCATTTTACTCTCTTTTTTTGTTGTTATTTCCTTGGAAATTTGTCGAAAACTAATCGTCAAGAAAGGGCTTGTTTACGTAGTAATACATAAATGCCATTAGGACACCGCCGCCAAATAAATTTCCTATCGTGACGGGAACAAGATTATGAATTACACCGCCCCATGAAATCGTTCCAGGATGATTGAGGACTAAGGCTATGGCGAAGGTACACATATTGGCAATGCTGTGCTCATAACCGGATATAAAGAAGCAAAACACAAACAGCATCATGGCAAACATTTTGGGGCCATCCCCTTTTAGTCCCATTGGTAAAAAGAAAGCTAAACAAACAAGCCAATTACAAAGAATCGCTCTGAAAAATAATTCAACGGTCGGCACATGCATTTTTTTATCCACCACACTAAGTAAAAAGCCATTTACCGTTGATTCGGCGAACAACCCGGTGGTAAAAATCATAAAGGCAAAGGCAGCAGCCCCTAAAATATTACCAATATAACTGCAAACCCATAATCTTATTACCTCAGACCAGGAGAGCTTGCGCCGAAATGCCGCGTATGTGTAATAAAAGGTATTTCCCGTAAATAGGTCGCCGCCGCCATATGCGATTAATATAATGGCTGCACCAAAGGTTATGGCCGCCATCGGGTAGGTGAATGGTGAATGTTCCATGTAAAAATAATTTCCCGTTTTAAAGGCAACAATCACGCCAAATCCTATAAACATACTGGCAAGCATGGCCCGTAAAATGTAACGTAATAGACTTTGTCTAAATATTGTCACCTTTTTTAACGCTAATTTTTCGACTTCCCTTAAAGATTCCATTTCCATTGGGCTAACCACCAATCCATTTCCTAATTTATCCTTTATTTTGAACAGAAAAGGCCGGAATATGTGGCGGAATACTTTTCCATCTTTTTTCTATCCTTTATACTGGTTTTAGAAGTAAGTACATCGGGGGGAACTGGATGAGAATCTTAGTGGTTGGTGCAGGCGCTGTTGGTGGTTATTTTGGCGGTCGGTTACTTGAAAAAGGAGAGGACGTCACTTTTTTAGTAAGAGAGGGAAGAAGAAATAAGCTGAAAGACACTGGACTGGCTATTGATAGTGTTCACGGCAATGCTATTCTTTTCCCAAATACAATGGTTGCCGGAGAGGACGCAGGGCCATTTAGTTTAATTATACTCTCAACAAAGGCCTATCATTTAAATGGGGCAATCGAGAGTATTCGGCGCTATGTAGGAAAGGATACCATGATATTGCCATTATTAAATGGACTCTTGCATTATGATAAACTGGCAGCGGAATTTGGCGCTGAGAAAGTGATCGGAGGACTTTGCTTTATTGAAAGTACTCTGGATAAAGAAGGAAGAGTAATTCAAACAAGTAACAAGCATGATATTGTATTCGGAGAGCTTAATGGGGTAAGGTCTGAACGAATCTCAAAAGTCGAGGCTGCTTTTAGCGGAACGAAAACAGGATATCGGTTAAGTGAAAACATTAGCCAGGATTTGTGGAATAAGTATTTGTTTATTGCGGTAATGTCAGGGATCACCACATTGATGAGAGCGCCAATAGGCCCAATTCGTGAGTTGCCTGAAGGTAAAACAACCATGGACCGTTTGTTACAAGAAATTATTTCTGTTATGAAGTCCGCAGGTGCCCCATTTTCAGAAGATATTCAAAACAACATTATCGAGCAAATAAATGGGCTAGGATTTGAGATGAAATCCTCTATGCAGAGGGATATGGAAAAAAACCTGCCGGTAGAAGCAGATCATTTACAAGGGTATTTATTAGAAATGGCCCGCAAAGTTCACCTACAGGTCCCAGTATTAGAAAGTGTCTATGCTAATTTAAAAATTTATGAAAAACAGTTGTTAGTATAATACGAACAGACAAACAAGCATCCGATTATTTTATCGGATGCTTGTTTTAATGGAGCTGAAATTTTTTGTCCTGCTTTACAAATCTGAAAAAGTTTATTATTGACATTGTTTATATTAACAATGATAATATAAACATAAATAATATTGAGGTGTGATATACAATGAATATCCAAGATGTTATTCTCGGCTTTTTATATGATGAACAAATGAGTGGTTATGATATTAAGCAAATGATGGAGAATTCAGTTTCTTACTTTTTCGATGCTTCATTTGGGGCTATTTATCCGGCACTTAGGAAAATGGAAAAGGAAGGGCTAGTGGAAAAACGGGTAATTCTACAGGAGGGCAAGCCGAATAAGAATCTATTTGTCATTACGGATAGTGGAAAAGAGCAATTTCAACAATATTTGAATAGCCCGATCAATCCAACTGTCACAAGATCTGATATCCTTATCCGAATCTTTTTTGGTCGATTTGCGACACAGAATAAAATCCGTGAATGGCTGATAGAAGAACGCGATAAGAACCAGGCAATGTACGATAATCTGACAAGAATTGCTGATGCATGTGGAGAAGATATGGAACATCATAAACGATTTACGTTGGAGTTTGGGATTCGCCAGGCACAGATGATTATCGGAATGATTGATGAGGAATTAAAAAAAATATAAATTAAAGGAGAGTAGATGAATGAAGGGTACGGGTGGAATGAAGGTTGTTCTATTAATGTGCTTAGGGGTATTTGTTTGTATGCTTGATTCAACAATCATGAATATTACTTTGCCGGCTATCCAAGACGGTTTGCATACGTCGTTGGAAACGAGCTCGTGGATGCTCAATGTTTACACGATGACCATTGCCGTTTTAGCGATACCACTTGCCAGGTTTGCTGAGATGTACGGTCGAAATAAATTTTTTATCGCAGGCTTAATTATTTTCGGATTCGGGTCAGCCTTATGTGGTCTGGCAACAAGCGGTGAGTTTCTAATTGCTGCAAGATTTGTGCAAAGCCTAGGGGCTGCCATTTTGATTCCGTGCTCCATGGTAATTGGAATTTCCGCCATGCCGATTGAAAAACGCGTCCTCCCGTTAACACTATTAGGTGCGACCCAAGGTTTATCGACAGCTTTGGGACCGACCGTTGGCGGAATCATTACTGAGAAGCTTAGCTGGCACTGGGTTTTTTATGTAAATGTGCCGATCTGTATTGCTGCAATTGTCGTCTCGTTTCTTATCCTATCAATCAAACATGAAAGCCGTATAAAATCAACGATCGACTGGTTTGGTTTACTTTTCTCAGTAACGTCGATTTTTTCGCTAAATCTTGTTCTAATCAAAGGGAATACCTGGGGCTGGGATAGCAGCACTGCCATCATTTGTTATCTTACCACAGCTGTTTCGATCGTCTTGTTTATTTTTGCAGAGAAAAAATCGAAGACACCAATGGTAAACCTACAACTATTTAAAGATCGTTTATTTACTGGCTCGGTAGTCATTGTGACAACAGGTTTTATTTTCCTCATCGGTGTAATGGTCCTACTCCCACAATTCTTAACAACCTTCCAGCATAAAACAGAACTCCAAGCCGCACTTCTCGTCACTCCAGTCTCAGCATCCATTTTTGTCTTTTCTAATTTTGCTGGCTTACTTACGAAGAAAATTGGTTATACCATCCCTGTGATCGTCGGCTTTAGTATAATGGGAATCTCCTATTATTTGCTACACAGTCTAAATTTGCACAGTACAGCAAAGGAAATTATCCTTTTGTGCAGTTTATTGGGTCTTGGTTTTAGCTTTGTCATATCCTCGGCAACCATTGCCAGCACTTCTTCCTTTGAAGGTGAGATGCTTACCGCCTCTCAGAGTGTTTTCTCTATGCTAAGACAAGTGGGTGTTGTGCTAGCTGTCGCGATCTTTGTAGCGGGATTAACAAATAATATTAGTGTGAAAAAGCAGGAAGTTCTTCATTATGCTGAGAATAAGCTAGAAAAATTAGATGTTCCGGAGACGGCTAAGAAGACGATTTTAGCAGAGACGAAGAAATCGATTAAGGAAGAGAAGACTTCTAAGAATAGCCCTTCCTCCTTCCTTTCTCAGGAAGAGCGCAAACAGATTATCGATAAAAATGTACAGATTGCTCTGGCCTCCGTGCCAGAAAGCCAAAGGAGTCAGGTAAAAGAACAGATTACAAAGATTGTTGAAAAGCAGGTAGACCAAGAAATAGCCGGAAAAAGAAAGATTGTTCAGACCTATACCACTCAGGTAGGAGATTTTGCTGAAAAAAGGATTTCCACAAGCTTTGCCGAACTGTATAAAACAAGTATTCCGTTTGTCCTGTTATGTGCTTTTGCCGGTTTTATCTTTTGGGAGCGAAAAAGAAAAGCGGAAGTACCTGTTATAAAAGTACAATCAGTTGAATAAGAAAATCCTTGGGAGGGGATTTCAAGTGGAACTGGTTAAGTCACTAAATTTAGGCTTGCGATTTTTGTTGGAATTATTAGCATTGGCTTTCTACGGCTATTGGGGGTTTCGTGTTTTTGGTTTCCTTCTGGGAATCGGGACACCGTTGTTGGTAGCTGTATTATGGGGATTGTTCGGCTCGCCAAAGGCTATGTATTCATTGCATGGATTTCCACGGCTGATATTTGAAATAGTCATATTTGGAGGAGCAGCGGTAGCACTTTATTTTTCAGGCAAACAATCACTTGCAGTTATTTATGCTGTAGTTGCCGCAGTAAATTTAGTATTATTGAAGATCTGGGAACAATAGAGTAATATCTCCCAAAATTATTGTTATGAGAGTTTTTTATAAAAATGAACAGCCTGCCACCAAAAAGCTGCAGGCTGTTCATTTTTATTCTAGCAGCAACGTGACACTTTGCCACCCTTGGCATTGTACCGTGCCTCCTGAGCCTCACAAAAGAATTCCTTACGCGATTTAACCGGATCATTCGGATGATGCGTTTGCATATGTGCAACATAAGTTTCATAGCTGGGAACTCCAACAAGCAAACTAATAAATTGCTTTCGTAAGGTTTTCAGTTCCTTTAATTTATTAAGCATACTTCTTCAAATCCTTCTCACTGCGTGGTACATATGGAGACTCATGCAACGGCAGTTTATGGTTGGTTAATACTTTGAACCAGATTCGTAAAGCCGAGATTAAGACCACTACGACAACAAGCATGAATATGGTAGTCAATGTAGCATCCACATAATCATTCACTAAAACCTGCTTCATTTGAGCGGCTGATGTAGCAGGAGCGAGAACTTTCCCACTATCATGGGCTTCTTTGAAAATTTTCGCGTGTGCCAAGAAACCAATCTTCGGATTATCATGGAAAAGCTTTTGCCATCCAGCTGTTAAAGTCACAATCAATAGCCATGTTGTTGGAAATAAGGTTACCCAAACATATGCTTTTTTTCCCATCTTAAACAGGACAGTTGTCCCTAATAGCAAGGCTATTCCGGCTAACATCTGGTTTGCGATCCCAAATAGCGGCCACAACGTATTGATTCCTCCAAGTGGGTCAATAACACCTTGGTACAGGAAGTAGCCCCAGGATGATACACAGAGAGCAGTAGCAATGATATTAGGTACTAATGCTTCGGTTTTAGCGAAAGGCTTATAGAAATTGCCAATTAAATCTTGAATCATGAATCGGCCAACTCGGGTACCAGCATCAATCGTTGTTAAAATAAATAGGGCTTCAAACAGAATTGCAAAATGATACCAGAATGCCATCAACGCTTTTCCGCCAATTACTTTTGAGAAAATAGTCGCCATCCCAATAGCAAGTGTCGGTGCTCCACCTGTTCTTGATAATATGGTTGATTCCCCAACATGTTTAGCAATGGTGCTTAAATCATTTGGAGATACGGTGAAGCCCATGTTGGTCACAGCTTTTGCAGCAGAAACAACATCGGTACCGATTAAAGCGGGCGGACTGTTAATCGCAAAATAAACCCCAGGATGAAGTACACATGCTGCAATCATTGCCATAACTGCAACAAAAGATTCTGTCAGCATCGCTCCATAACCAATTGGACGGGCATGTGATTCCGTTTCAATCATTTTAGGTGTCGTACCGGAGGAAACAAGAGCATGGAATCCAGATACAGAACCGCAGGCGATGGTAATAAATAAGAATGGGAATAAGTTCCCTGCAAATACAGGTCCCGTACCATCAATGAATTTTGTTACGGCTGCCATCTCAAGATTAGGAGCCACAATGACAATTCCTAGAGCAAGTGCCAGAATGGTACCAACCTTAAGAAAAGTACTTAGATAATCACGTGGGGCCAGCAGCAGCCATACTGGTAATACAGAAGCAATAAAACCATAAATAATCATCATAATGGCAATGGTTTCGCCTTTAAATGTAAACATGTTTGCTAAAGTTGGATTTTCTGCAACAGTTTGCCCAAAAAATAATGCAAAAATTAAAAGAATAATTCCAATAATAGATGCCTCACCAACACGTCCCGGCCGAATATAACGCATATAAATTCCCATGAAAATCGCAATTGGAATCGTGGCTGCGATTGTGAACATGCCCCATGGACTGCCCACAAGTGCCTTAACAACAACCAGTGCTAAAACAGCTAATAAAATAATCATAATACCTAAAATACCAATCATGGAGATAATCCCGGTTACTTTGCCCATCTCGTCTTTAATCATTTCACCCAGGGATTTTCCATTTCGGCGCATGGAACCAAATAGAATGATAAAGTCTTGTACAGCACCGGCTAATACAACTCCGACTACAATCCAAAGAGTACCCGGTAAATAACCCATTTGTGCCGCAAGGATGGGGCCAACTAGTGGACCCGCACCGGCTATAGCTGCAAAGTGGTGGCCAAACAGGACCCATTTGTTGGTTGGAACATAATCTTTTCCGTCGTTATGTAATTCTGCAGGTGTCTTTCGAGTGTCATCGAGCTGAAAAACTTTTTGTGCGATAAACTTGCTGTAAAAGCGGTAGGCAATGGCGTAAATACAGACGGCGGCCGTTAACAGCCAAATCGCATTGATGCTTTCTCCTCTGTTTAAAGCCATCATGGCAAAGCCTACAGCACCCAGAGCCGCAATTACGCCCCAGAGTATAATTGATTTAAACGCTTTCAAGTTTTTTCCCACCTTTCCAAATATTATGACATTATTATAATATATTATTTTTTCAATTGAAAGACTTTTATGACAATTTACGATAGTACGTACCACTTATATAAAGTAACAAACGTACATTGCTTCCTACCTAACTAATGAATTAAACTATAAAGATGAAAAAAATTGTATTGTGGTGAGGTATATGAAAAATCAAGCAGAACAAACCTATGAAATTATGGAGGTTTGCCTGCTTGCTGGAAAAATAATGCTGCAAAGCGGGGGAGAGACGTATCGGGTCGAGGATACTATGATGCGGATGGCTGCGTCGTTTGGAATTGAACGATCACATAGTTATGTCACCCCGACCGGAATTATTTTTTCGGCAGACGGGACGGAACCAACTAAAACTAAATTAATTAGAATCTCTGAGCGGTCAACCGATTTAGAAAAGGTGGCGCTTGTTAACAGTATTTCTCGAAGAATCAGCGAAGGTCAGATGACTCCCGAAGAGGCTATGGAGCAATTGAAAGAACTTGATGGATTAGATCTGAGCTTTCCATTTAAAGTACAAATAGCTGCTGCATCATTGGCAAGTGGCTGTTTCATGATCATGTTTAATGGCGGCTGGAATGATTTTATTCCAGCGATGATNNGGGATCGGGTATCTTAGCTTTGTGAGATTTCATCGTTTTGTGCCAATCAAGTTTTTCTCAGAATTTTTAGCCTCGTTTATTATTGGGCTCATTTCGTTTATTTTTATTAAAATCGGATTCGGACACCAGTTGGATAAAATTATTATTGGATCGGTTATGACCCTGGTACCGGGGCTTTTAGTGACTAATGCCATCAGGGATTTAATGGCTGGACACTTAATTGCCGGGCTTTCCAAGGGGGCGGAGGCTTTTCTAACTGCTTTCGCAATCGGAGCCGGAATTGCCTTTGTTGTATCATTTTTATAGGAGGAAGATCAGGTGGAGATTGTCGGACAGATGGTAACCAGCTTTATTGCAACAGGTGCCTTTGGGATCCTTTTTAATGCTCCCAAAAAAACATTAATCAAATGTGGATTAATTGGAATGGGGGGATGGGTTCTCTATTATATTCTTGAAGACTTTACGAATAATGCCGTTCTGGCGACCTTGGCAGCGACTATATTTATTGCAGTGCTAAGCCAGCAGCTAGCCAAGTTTTATAAAACACCGGTCATCATTTTTAGTGTTGCGGGAATTATTCCTTTGGTTCCGGGTGGCATGGCATATGATGCTATGAGGAATTTTGTGGAAAATGATTATAACGCGGCTATTGCATTAGCTGCAAAAGTGTTAATGTTGGCTGGGGTAATTGCCTTTGGGTTAGTTTTTTCTGAAGTGATTAATCAAGTCACAAAAAAACTTAGTACAAGACCTAATAAAGTGTAGAAATCCTAAAGACCTTTTGGCGATGCCAAAGGGTTTTTTTATCTTATGGAAAACATAAAAAAATAAAATATGATAGAATTGGAAAGATTTTGGCTAAATATAGTCATTTCTTATAAGGTAATATAGTAATATATTACTATGATTACTTTTTAAAGGATAGGAAGGCATAAATGAAAAAATTTATTATTGGATTTTTGATTATGGCAGTTTTGATCCTCTTACCGGGATCCATCCTGGATGATACTTTAATAGAATCTAAAGTTCAACAGATTAAAGAGGCAATACCTTTAATCGATCGTGAAGTGGCCCTTGAGCCAAAAGAGGCCCCCACCCTGCCTGATCAAATTATTTTGGACGTTCCATTGTTCAATCAAATGGATCAGCCTATGCTATACAATGGCTGTGAGGTGACAAGCCTGGCCATGCTCCTCAATTATAGTGGAGTGAATGTTACTAAAAATGAATTAGCTAATAACATTAAGACTGTTCCGTTTAACTACGGTAATGGTAAAAAGGGAAATCCCAATGAAGGATTTGTAGGTAACATGGCGACAGGTCCCGGATTGGGAGTTTATAATGGCCCGATTTTTGAACTGGCACAAAAATATGTTGGTGGGCGAGCAGTAAATTTAACGAATCAATCCTTTGATGAGGTACTAAAAATGGTGGGTCAGGGTTATCCTGTTTGGATTATCACCACGTCAAACTTCGCTCCGGTTTCTGTACTTCAAACATGGGACACTCCACAAGGTAAGATTGAGATAACCTTTAATGAGCATAGTGTCGTGATTACTGGCTATGATCAAAATTATATTTATATCAATGACCCCTATGGTACAAAAAATATGAAACTAAACAGAGGGACCTTTATTAAGGCTTGGGAACAAATGGGGAAGCAGGCAATTACGATAAAATAAACATAAGTCCAAGTGCAGTACTTGGGCTTTTTTGTTTTTTTAGTATGAATGCTCTTTACCAATTTTTTTTAATCTATTATATTAAAAGCAATGGAATTTCAAGAAAAAGGGAATAGGAATGTGAAGTTTTACAAATGCATGTTATAAGGGGAAGGGGAGGCATTATAACATGAAAGTAAGCAAGGGTATGATTCTCAAAGATGATATTTATTCCAAATCAGGTATATTATTGTTAAAAAAAGGGACAATGTTGACATCACATTATGCTGAATGGTTGGACAAGCATCAATCTCAAATTATCTACCGTTCTGAGCTTGAACAATTACAGTCAAAACAAAACTGGACATTGAATGAAACGATTTACAAAAATGTTTTTTCATCCATTCAGGATTTACAGCAAAATATTGGTAAAAAAAACACCCTTGAGGATCATGAAATTCATGAAATGATGACTGAATTTGATGCCCTTTATCAAGACTTTGTAGAGAAAGACATTGAAATCCTGGATATCATGGCAAATTTTTCACAGGATGAATACTTGTTTAAACACTCCATCAATGTCGGATTAGTTGCCAGTAAAATTGGAAGTATTATCAACCTGCCAGAAACCGATCAACACATGTTAGCCAGAATGGGACTATTTCATGATGTTGGTAAATTTAAAATTGATCCTTTCATTCTTAACAAACCCTCTAGACTAACAGATGAAGAGTTTGAATTAATAAAACAACATCCTACACTGGGTTATGACCTGCTTGTTTCGACTTCGTTAAGCCTAGATATTTTAGAAGGAGTTTTAAAGCATCACGAGCGTCTCAATGGCTCTGGGTACCCTAATCGATTCACAGGAGAACAACTTCCTTTATTTGTCCGGATTCTCTCTGTTGCCGATACATTTGATGCCATTTGTTCAGTACGTGTCTATAAGCAGCCGCGAACTATTTTTTTCGCAATTGAAGAATTAATAAAAGATGTCAATGCAAAGCGGCTAGATGAGAGTATTGTTTTACCATTTACGTATTACTTAATGTCTTTATCCAAAGGAATGCAAATTTCCTTGCGAAATGGGAAAATGGCTGAAATTATGGAGGTTGAACCTAATTATCCCAATCAGCCCATTTTAAGAATAGAAGGGTTTCAGCCGTTAAACCTGATCAAGGAAAACCTGACACTTCTTCAGGTTGCAAACCTTTAGGTGTAGAATTGGCGAAGGCAGAGGAATCATTGATCCCTCTGCCTTCTTTGCTTTCATTTAGAAACATATGATGTAACTTGATCGCTGCAAGTTAATGAACTATATCTTCATGTAAAAACTAAACAATGTTATTAAACAATCGTGCCGCGGTACATTTTTCCACCAGCAGGTTTTTAAACCTAAACGACGTAAGCCCTACCTCTCTTACATCCTTACGGCTCCGAGGCCGTTCCAGTGTGAATAAGTCTTTCCGAAAAACAATAGTGGAAAGCCAGTAATTCTTACATTGTGGTTTCTTCAATAAACTCAAGTTACAAATAATTGTAAGCACAAAATATAATATTACTCTTATAATGATGGATTGTCAATATCCATTTACATACTTGCATCCCTTTTTTTTACAAACAGCCAATAGGTGATCGCGATGACGGCCACCAGCCCAAGGCTAATGATCACACCCATTCTTTGAGTAGCATGCATAAATCCGCCAGCCACTGTTATAAGAATGAACAAAATACCGAGATAGGAGGTGTAAGGAGACCCAAACATTTTAAAAGTACCGGCTTTCATTTGCTTTCGCAACTTTACTTGTGTTGACAGGATAATGATCCAGTTTAAAATGAGCATGACCCCTGCAGCTGTCGTTATATACTCATATAATTTTCCAGGCAAAATAAATGACATGATAAGCGAAATGGCCAAAGCGGCCCCTGTTAAAAACAATGCTTTGAATGGCGTTCCTCTTTTGCTTTTATGGGCAAAGGTTTTTGGAGCATCCTGGTCCTTTGCCAAGGAAATCAGGATATTCGTAACGGAAAACAACGCTCCGACCATCGTCGAAAAAGCGGCACTAATAATGATGACGTTAAAAATTGAACCGATAAAGGGAATATTGAAATTCGCTAAGGATGTCACAAAGGGGCTTTCGGATTCATTGATTTTAGTCCAGGAAACGAAATATAGGATAAAGAAAATCGAAAGAATATAGACTCCTACCAAAGAAATCATCATGGCCGTGCCTGCTTTTGGTACTTCATGTTTATTTTTCAATT
>NZ_JBALNY010000160.1:0-6085 GCF_036962145.1 Bacillus sp. JJ1764
TTACCGGAAAACGAGAGGATATGCTGCATTTGTTTGCCGATAGTGATAAATATTTAACGGCAAAAGACGTGTTGGATCAGCTAAAGGATGATTATCCTGGTTTAAGCTTTGACACCATTTATCGAAATTTGGCATTGTTTGTCAACATGGGGATCCTAGAAATGACAGAACTCTCCGGGGAAAAACATTTCCGCTTTACCTGTTCGAGACATCATCACCATCATCATTTTATTTGCATGGTCTGCGGAAAAACAAAAGAAATTGAAACTTGTCCCATGGATGGCTTATCCGAAAATTTAAAAGGGTATGATATCTCAGGCCATAAATTTGAAATCTACGGGCGCTGTCCTGAATGTGTTCTTTAATAAAGGCTCGTTAAACCTGTTTGTTGATTTCCGCTNNATCAACAGAGTGTAAAAAATTAACACTGTTCTTTAACACAGCCTTAATAAAAAAAACAGCTTGCGCAAGCTGTTTTTTTTAATAGGCTGAGAAAACGATCTCATCCTTATTAGATGTTTCTGTTAGCCATTTGTTTACCCATTTCTGAGCTTCGTTCCAATTGTTTACCCGAATGACTCCATTAGGTATGGGATCTTGATTATATGGTGTATCAAATAAGATAACGGGAATATGACATTCTTCATGAATCATTACAGCATTGTCGTGTTTATCCTCAAAGAAGATATCAATTTTCTGTTTTTTTACTGTTTCAATTTTATCGTGTGAACCAATAAGCTCGATTCCGTTAAACGTAATCCCATGTTGGACAAGCCAATTTCGAGTTACATGAAGTAAATGGGGAGACCGTGCACTGATAAAATACAGTTCATGATCATCTTTCCATTTATTTAAAATAGGCAAGACTCCCTCAGCTGGGGGGGATTCCCGATAGATAGTGGGTTCATTATCAGTGAACCATTTAGAAAATACTTGTTCAGGGACTTTAACAAAGGGCATTAAATCGTATTGATCCACATCTTCATAAGCAATATTCATATTAAATGCTTTATTAATAAACGGTAAAATGGATTTTGGACATGTCACTGTACCGTCAATATCAAGGCCAAATCTTTTTTTCATGTTTTTAGCTCACTTTCAACATCCGATTACATTCTTATTTATTTTACCAAAGAAAGAACAGCATTAAAGTATTTATTTTAAAGAAAATCTTTTCGGAAATTGAAATGATTACCTAGTAGAGACAAACATTGACATAGTAAAAAACGTCTGACAGCAAACAATATTAATGCTCCTAGAATAGAAAGTGAGGGATTCTGATGGCAGATGAAAGAAACACGAAGGTGAATGAAGCTCTGACTCAATCCTCGAACTATAAGGAAGAAACGGCTGCTGAACTTGGCGTTGCAGTTCCAACAAGAGCGGCAGTTAATAGGAATCCAGATACGCAAATTGGTGCGTCTGTTCCGATAAATTCAGCAGCTCATCGCGAAGAAACAGCTGCCGAAATAGCTGCGCCCGTTCCGATTATCCGTGACAAAAGCAACCAGAACGCAAAGGGAGACAGAACAGAAAAAGCTGCAGGTGGGACGGGTCTTGGGACCGTTGCCTTAGTTCTTTCCATTCTTTCTTTATTTGTATTACCGATCCTCTTTGGTGCGGCCGGCATTATCTTAGGATTTGTGGCCAAAAGAAGAGGGGCAGAGGGGCTTGGTGCCTGGGCAATTGGAATTGGTGCTGTATCGATTATCATCGGTATATTCATTCTTCCGTTCTTTTAAAATAGGGGCAAAAGAAAAACCCGGTTATTATAACCGGGTTTCTTCCTGTTTCCATTATTTATTGGCAAGCTGTTCTTCTTCTGCTTTTTTTCTAAAATATTCTTCCGCAACCTGGTCGATTTCTTTTTTCAATTCTTCCACCATTTGGTCTTCCGGAACTTTACGGACGATTTGACCTTTCCTGAATAACAAGCCTTCTCCGCGTGCTCCTGCGATCCCAATATCGGCTTCACGTGCCTCACCGGGTCCATTAACAGCACAGCCTAATACAGATACTTTTATTGGTGCTTTTATATTTTGAATATACTCTTCCACTTCGTTGGCAATGCTGATGAGATCAATCTCGATTCGGCCACATGTTGGGCATGAGATAAGGGTGGCTGCATTTGAAGAGAGTCCAAACACTTTTAACAATTCACGTGCTACTTTTACTTCTTCAACAGGATCGGCACTTAATGACACACGCACCGTGTTTCCAATTCCTTTACTAATAATCGCACCTAATCCGGCGGCGCTTTTGACAGTGCCGGAGAATAATGTTCCAGATTCAGTAATACCCAAATGTAACGGATAGTCAAAGGCCTGTGCCGCTTTTTCGTATGCTTCAATGGCTAAATTTACATCTGAGGCTTTCATGGAAACGATAATGTTGTGAAAATCAAGATCCTCTAGAATTTTAATATGATGCAGTGCACTCTCAACCATTCCATCCGCTGTTGGGTAGCCGTACTTATCGAGAATGCGCTTTTCAAGCGAGCCAGCGTTGACACCAATTCGAATGGGAATCCCGCGTTCTTTTGCTGCTTTTACAACAGCTTCCACTTTTTCACGTTTTCCAATATTTCCTGGGTTGATTCTAATTTTATCAGCTCCGCCTTCAATTGCTTTAAGAGCTAATTTATAATCAAAGTGAATATCAACAACCAGCGGAATGTTGATTCTTTTTTTTATTTCAGAGATGGCATTAGCAGCCCGCTCATCTGGACAAGCGACGCGGACAATTTGGCAGCCTGCTTCTTCTAGCCGTTTAATTTCTGCCACGGTTGCTTCAACATCATGTGTTTTGGTTGTGGTCATACTTTGAATGATGATTTCATTATTGCCGCCAATGGTTAAGTTTCCAACTTTAATTGGACGGGTTTTGGTACGATGTATAATTTCACTCACGTGTGATTCGCTCCTTTAGGTGGATTCCAACCTAATATTAACAATTCGACATAATTGTATCAGTCCGTTGCTGTTTTTGACAAGAATAAGGTTTCTTCCTTATTCTGAGTAATCAGGGAAATGATAGGTAGCACCGATTTTAATTTTTTCGGGTGATTCACCTGGGTTTAAGGCTTGAAAATCCACGATTAAGTCATTGATGGATACCGGGAGAGGTTTTCCTAATTGGTGCTCTACAATGGACATAACGGTTTCACCAGGTTTGACTTTTTCCTCAAAGAAAGGAATTTTCGTTTGTGGTTTTGTAACTGAACTTGTCTCGATATTCACAGTCTTTTGGGTAGTTGTGGCAGAAGGGAGCGTTCCAACAGTTAAATCAAAATAAATCACATATATGACTAAAATGGCTAACAATACACCAAGTAATTTCTTCATTGGACAAGCCCCCAAAATGGAATGTTTGTACATTCGTATGCTTGTCCA
Source organism: Bacillus sp. JJ1764 (assembly GCF_036962145.1). Lineage (NCBI taxonomy): Bacteria > Bacillati > Bacillota > Bacilli > Caryophanales > Bacillaceae > Bacillus > Bacillus sp. JJ1764. The sequence goes on from NZ_JBALNY010000160.1 coordinate 3,393, forward strand.
TTTTTAAATAGAACTAAAATCAAAAAAAAAAGCATCCAATGGATGCTTAATCAATTCTCTTAGGTGCGGGAACTTCTTTAATGGCTAAAAGTAAAACGATGATGATGACCAACCAATTGATCATAAAGCTGTTTGGAACTGTGGTTTTTAGAGCAGCCATAATAGTGAAAAATAAGGTCGGTAAGGTTTCACTATAAGCCGCAATTCTCCATAAGTGACGATATGTCAGGTTCCTTCCAAGTAAATTCTTTACTAGTAAGCCGACCAATGCCAGTACTGAAACTTCAATGAAACTGGCAGCACTTGAGAATAAATAAATGAAAATAGAGATGACTGGGATAATAATCCCTTTAACCCCATCAACGGAGTCAATTAGATCAATCAAATCCTTTTTTGTGATATCTAGACCTTCCATCATCGAATATGGATAGGTTTCGCTTTGTCCGCCCGCTGATACAACAAATTGATCTTTTAATAGAGCGAAAGAGTTTCCTTCACCTGCTACATCAGCTTCATCTACAGCGCCAGTAGGATCAAGAAAAAACGTGAAATCCTCTTTCCTTATGGTTATAGGCACATTTGTTTTTGCGGAAAGCACACCGTTTTTAATCGAAAAATTCGGCGTTTCATCGTTAACAAACGATCTGGCAGAATCCAATCCCGATGATAAGGCTGTACTAAAGTAAACAATGGAGGGTAAAACAGAAATAAAGGTTAAAAAGAATACATATAAAATTGTTTTTCCTATTCCCTGGAAACGGAATAGGGCAATATCCTTAGGAGAATAGATACTTTTAATAAGTTGCTTAAAAATATTCATAATGACCACCTTCATATAGATTCACCCTCTATTGTAGCCTTTGTAATAGGTATTTTACAAGAAAGACTATGAAAAAAGCCTCCTAAACGGAGACCTCTTAATTTAATCCACATATTTCAGATGAACAATTTTGGCAATCGACTGAATGCTTTAGATAATTAATATTTTTAATCGTAAATTTTTGATTATCGTAGGAAATAATGTCTTTTTCCCGTAATTCTTTTAGCGCTCGTTGGATGACCTCTCTCGTCCCGTAGGTAAGATTAGCTAATTCCTGATGGGTTAATGGCAAATCAATCAAAATTCCTTCCTCAGTGATAATTCCATAAGAATTACACAATCGAATAAGGATTGAGTATAGTCCACCCTTTTTGCCATTCATTATTAGGTCCTGACACTTCATTTGTGCCTTTAGGTATCCGGTCGATAACCAAGAAGCTAGGGCACTCATGGCTTCGGGATCAGTCGAGATAAAGTTTTCAAATTCCTCCCGCTTAATTTGAATAATCTCGCAATCCGATAGGGTTTTTGCGTAAAACTGATATCGAGGGTTTGCTTTAAATAATTGGTATTCCACAATCAATTCACGATTATGAACGATTTTTAAAATAAAATCCTTCCCTCGCAAATGAACACGGCCTAATGCGATACTGCCCTTAAGTAATAAATAAATATACTCCGCAGGGTCTTTTTCTTGAAATAGAACGGAACCGGCTTTTATTTTTTGTATAGGTTCTGTTTTTTGAAAAAAGTGATGTATTAAATGATAGATTGAAAAGCCGCTTTTCTGCATATATATGCCACTCCTTATTACCCTTCTAATTCGATTAAAAAAGATTACATACCCCATGTCAATATAGGTTTTACAATAAATGGAAGGTTTTGATAGTGAGTATGACAAAAATCGTTGACAGAACGCTCTTTTGTTATTCATGACAATTTTTCGAAAAATAAAAAAGACACCGAAACAAAATGAAAACAAGTGGTTTAAAGGTAATAAAATCGGGTATTTTATGTAAGGTGGCTTGAGCAATTTATTTGAAACAGCTTACTATCTTTGGTATCTTTTAATTGCAGTACTTTAGCTATTTGTACATAAAATTGTTAGAATTTATGTATAGACTAAAGTAAAAAAATAATTGTTACATAGGAGGAATTTATCATGGCATTCGAATTACCGAAATTACCTTATGCAGAAAACGCACTAGAACCTCATATTGACCAACAAACCATGAATATTCACCATACTAGACACCATAACACATATGTTACAAACCTAAACGCAGCGTTAGCAGGAAACGAAGAATTGCTTTCTAAATCTGTAGAGGAAGTAATCGCTAACTTAGATGCTGTTCCTGAATCTGCACGTACTGCCGTTCGTAACAATGGTGGCGGACATGCAAACCACTCTTTATTCTGGACTATTCTTTCTCCAAATGGCGGCGGTGCACCAACTGGTGAGCTTGCTGATGCCATTAACAATAAATTCGGCAGCTTCGAAAGCTTCAAAGAAGAGTTTGCAAAAGCGGCTACTACACGCTTTGGTTCTGGTTGGGCATGGTTATCCGTGAACAATGGTGAATTAGAAGTAACTAGCACTCCAAATCAAGACTCTCCTTTAATGGAAGGCAAAACACCGATCCTTGGACTTGATGTTTGGGAGCATGCTTACTACTTAAAATATCAAAACAAGCGTCCTGACTACATCGGAGCATTCTGGAACGTAGTAAACTGGGACGAAGTAGCACGTCGTTATAACGAAGCAAAATAATTAATCAGGACTGACTAAAAAGGGTGTTTGTTGACACTTTTTTAGTCAGTTTTTTTTGAATCGAGTGTTACTGCTTTTTTCCATTCTGTTGATTGGAGCGGA